>JACMLV010000662.1 GCA_014379395.1 Burkholderiaceae bacterium | reverse complement strand
TGGTTGTGCGCCGATGCCAAGCCAGCGCTGGCGCCAAGGCGGCGCGTGCCGCTCACGATCGAACGCATGCCGCCGTCGATCGCGCCGCCCACGCCCATCCATCGTCCGGCGCCACCGCCCGCACCCTTGACGACGAACACTTCGCCACTGCCGCTGGTCGACTGCGCCGCCGGCGCTTGCCGCGACGCCGCCGGGGTGCGCCATGAAGGAGGCGTCGGCAATGCCACGCTCGATCCGAACGGCAGGCTGTGTCACCGCGACGGCGTCTGGCTTCAGTGTTTCTAGTGTAGTGTTGCGCTCTTCTTGCGACATATAAATGCGTCTTTTCCGCCGATACCGCGTCAAAAATCCTCGCAATACCTCGGTATTGCTGCGGTTTTTTCCTTGTCTCGGCGAAAAATCCGCTATTTTTATAAGTCGCAATCAGCGCGCAACACTACACTAGTCCGGTTTTTTTCCCCCCATCATCCAGATAAATCCCGCCGGTGAGCGCGATTTCAATATGCTTGTCTCAACGCAATAGAGTTGAAGCGTACATATTGATTTCGTGTAAGATTGGCAAACGGCGAGCTCGAGCTTGAACCTGCCCCTCCGGGCATGCACAGGCCGCCGCCGCGCGAACGGCGAGGTTCCCACACGGAGTCGGAGCGATATGAAAATCAGCGTGCAGTGCAAATCGAATCGCGCCACGCGCAGCCCGTCTTGCGCCGGAGTCCACCCATGAAACTTGCGGCGCAAGCGGCCATGCCGGCCAAGCAACTTGACCTGTTGGCGCCGCAGTCAAACGAGTTGAGCCAGCCGCTTTTCCAAAGCATCCTCGACAACGCCCCGATGGGCATCTGGATGGCCGACGTGACCGGCAAGGCGCAGTTCGTCAACAAGACGCTGTGCGGCGCGCTGGGCATCGCCGAACAACAATTCCTGCAAGCGGATCATTACACCGATGCGCTGCCGGCCGTCCTGGCGGCGCTTTGCCGGCACGCCGACGCCGAACTCATCGCCCAACGCGACGGCCCCAATCTGGCGACCGAGGCGCTGTCCCTGGGCGGCGCCGGCGGACCGGTTTTCGAGATCACCAAGGTCAAGCTGTTCGGCCAGGACGGCGGCCTCAAGGGCTTGATCGGGCTGGCGCTCGACATCACCGCGCGCAAGCAGGCCGAGGCCCGGCTGCAACTGGCCGCCAGCGTGTTCGCGCACGCCGGCGAGGGCATCATCGTCACCGACGCCGGCGGCACCATCGTCGAAGTCAACGACACGTTCACCAAGCTGACCGGCTACAGCCGCGAGGAAGCGGTCGGCAACAATCCCAGCATGCTGCAATCGGGCCGCCAGAGCGGCGAATTCTATGCCTCGATGTGGGGCGAGCTGGCCGGCAAAGGGCAGTGGTACGGCGAGCTGTGGAACCGGCGCAAGAACGGCGAGGTGTACGCCGAGATGAGCACCATCTGCGCCGTGCGCGACGCCGCCGGCGCGACCCAGAACTATGTCGCGTTGTTCACCGACATCACCCCGTTCAAGGATCATCAGCGCCAGCTCGAACGCATCGCCCACTACGACTCGCTGACCAGCCTGCCCAACCGGGTGTTGCTGGTCGAGCGCCTGCAGCAGGCGATGGCGCGCAGCCAGCGCCAGGGCCGCTCGCTGGCGGTGGTCTACATCGACCTGGATAATTTCAAATCCATCAACGACCGCCACGGCCACATCGTCGGCGACGACCTGTTGATCGGCATCGCCGAGCGGCTCAAGGAGGAGTTGCGCGACGGCGACATCCTGGCGCGCATCGGCAGCGACGAGTTCGTCATGGTGCTGGCCGACCTGAAGCACGCGCAGGATTGCGAACCGATGCTGCTGCGCCTGCTCAAGGCGGCCGCCGATCCGCTTTTCTTGGGCGAGGAAATGCTGCACGTGTCGGCCAGCATCGGCGTCACCCTGTTTCCGCAGGACCGGGCCGACGCCGACCAGCTGATCCGCCACGCCGACCAGGCCATGTTTTTGTCCAAGCAGGCCGGCAAGAGCCGCTACCACCTGTTCGACGTGGCCGAGGACGTCGCCATGAAGAACCAGCGCGAGAGCCTCGAGCAGATCCGCAACGCGCTCGACCAGGACGAGTTCGTGCTGTTCTACCAGCCCAAGGTGAACATGAAGAGCGGCGCGGTGGTCGGCGTCGAGGCGCTGATCCGCTGGCGCCATCCGCAGCGCGGCCTGCTGCCGCCGGCCGCCTTTCTGCCGATCATCGAAAACCACCCGATCAGCGTCGAGCTGGGCGAATGGGTGATCGACAGCGCGCTCGCGCAGATGAGCGCCTGGCAGGCGAACGGCTTCGACATCGCCGTCAGCGTCAACATCGGCGCGGCCCAGTTGCAGCAGGAGGATTTCGTGCGGCGCCTGGGGGAATTGCTGGCGGCCTATCCCGGGCTCGCGCCGGGCCGGCTGGAACTGGAGATTTTGGAGACCAGCGCGCTGGAGGACGTGGTGCAGGTGTCGCAGGTGATGCACGCCTGCCGCGCCATCGGCGTCCAGTTCGCGCTCGACGACTTCGGCACCGGCTATTCCTCGCTGACGTACCTGAAGCATCTGCCGGCCGAGTTGCTGAAGATCGACCAGAGTTTCGTGCGCGACATGCTCGACGACCCGGACGACCTGGCGATCGTCGAAGCGGTGATCGGGCTGGCGGCCGCGTTCCGGCGCAACGTCATCGCCGAAGGGGTGGAAACGGTCACCCACGGCGAGCTGCTGCTGACGCTGGGCTGTGAACTGGCGCAGGGCTTCGGCATTGCGCGGCCGATGCCGGCGCAAGAACTGCCCGGCTGGGTCGCCAGCTGGCGCCCGGCCCCGTCCTGGAGCGCCTGGCTCGGGCGCGGCGTCAGCCGCGACGATCAGACCCTGGTGTTCGCCGAGGTGGCGCACCGCTCCTGGATCCGCGCGATCGAAGCCTTCCTGGCCGGCGAGCGCGAGCAGGCGCCACCGATGGAGAGCACCGGCTGTCAACTCGGGCGCTGGCTGGCGACCGAGGGCGGGCAGCGCTACGGCAGGCACGCGGCATTTCCGGCGCTGGTCGAGTTGCATGAGCGGGTTCATCGCCTGGGGCACGAACTGATCGCGCTGTGCGGCGCCGGCGACCAGGCCCGGATCGGCGCCGGCTTGTCCAGGCTGGAAGCCTTGCGCGCGGAGTTGATCCGCACCTTGCATGACATGATGGGCGGCGCCGGAAAATAAGGGCGGCGGGCGGCGGCCCGATGCGGCTCGCGGCGCCATCAAACATTTCTCTGTTCTGTTTGGAAATTCGCTACAATTGCCGTTGCTTTACGTTTACGTTAACGTAAGACTGCTTGGCTTGCGCAACGGCCTCGCGCCCCTCTCTTTACCCGACAGAAGGAATTCCATGCAAATTCAAGAAAACGTCTTCATCATCACCGGCGGCGCCTCCGGACTGGGCGCGGCCACCGCGCGCATGCTGACGGCGGCCGGCGCCAAGGTCGTGCTGGCCGACGTCCAGGCCGAGGCCGGCGCGGCGCTGGCGGCCGAATTGAAAGGCCGCTTCGTGCAGTGCGACGTCACCTCGGAAACGGACGGCCAGGCGGTCGTCGCCGCGGCCACCGGGCTGGGCACCTTGCGCGGCCTGATCAACTGCGCCGGCGTGGCGCCGGCCATCAAGACCCTCGGCAAGGACGGCCCGCATCCGCTGGCGCAGTTCCAGCGCGTGGTCAACATCAACCTGGTCGGCACCTTCAACATGGCGCGCCTGGCCGCCGAGGCGATGAGCAGGAACGAACCGAACGAGCAGGGCGAGCGCGGCGTCATCGTCAACACCGCCTCGGTCGCGGCCTTCGACGGCCAGATGGGGCAGTGCGCCTATGGCGCCTCGAAGGCGGCGGTGGCCGGCATGACCTTGCCGATGGCGCGCGACCTGTCGCGCAACGGCATCCGCGTGATGGCGATCGCGCCCGGCATTTTCGAAACGCCGATGCTGCTCGGCATGCCCGAGGAGGTGCAGCAGGCGCTGGGCAAGATGGTGCCGTTTCCTTCGCGCCTGGGCAAGCCGGACGAATACGCGCAGCTGGTGCGGGCGATCGTGGAAAACGTCATGCTCAACGGCGAAACCATCCGCCTCGACGGCGCGATCCGCATGCAGCCGAAGTAAGGCGATTTCTGTCAATAAATGTACCCGCTGACTTGTCTTTTCGTTCCCCTGCTGCGTTACGCCCGCCATTGCATAGCTCGCTATGCGCAGGCGGTCGCGCCTTGCAAGGAAACGAAAATCCGGCGCCATCCGGTACATTTATTTCCGGCAATCGCCTAATTCCGCCATCCTTGCGGCCGGCCGCGCGCGCCGGGCAAACCCCAGGAGACGCCATGGGCGCCATGAAAAAATTGCTGCTGAGTTGGGCGCTGCTAGGCGCCTTGGCGGGCGCCCTGAGCGGTGCGCCGGCCGGCGCGTTCGAGGCGCCGCCGGCGCCCGAGGCGTCGTCCGGCTACTCTGAAAAGGCCGGCTGGACGGCGCGCAAATTCATGGTCGCGGCGGCCAATCCGCTCGCCGTCGACGCCGGCTACCGCATGCTCAGGCGGGGCGGCGCGGCGATCGACGCTGCCATCGCCACGCAACTGGTGCTGACGCTGGTCGAGCCGCAGTCGTCGGGCATCGGCGGCGGCGCCTTCCTGATGTATTTCGACGGCAAGCAGGTGCAGGCTTTCGACGGCCGCGAGACGGCGCCGGCGGCCGCCACCGGGGCGCTGTTTCAACAGCCCGACGGTGCGCCGGTGTCGCGCGAAACCGGCATCGTCGGCGGCCGTTCGGTCGGCGCGCCGGGCGTGCTGCGCATGCTCGAACTGGCGCAT
>JACMLV010000661.1 GCA_014379395.1 Burkholderiaceae bacterium | reverse complement strand
GCCATCCGCATGGCCGAGGCGGTCGCGGCCGGCGACCTGAGCCAAACGCTGCACGTCGATTCGCAAGACGAGATGGGCCAGCTGACCGCCGCGCTCAAGGCGATGAACACGAGCCTGGTGAAAATCGTCGGCGACGTGCGCGGCGGCACCGACACCATCGCCACCGCCGCCGGCCAGATCGCGGCCGGCAATCTGGACCTGTCCTCGCGCACCGAGATGCAGGCCAGCTCGCTCGAAGAGACCGCCTCGTCGATGGAGGAGCTGACCTCGACCGTCAAGCAGAACGCCGACAACGCGCGCCAGGCCAATGTGCTGGCCGAGTCGGCGTCGCAAGTGGCCAGCAAGGGCGGTGCCGTCGTGCTGCAGGTGGTCGACACGATGGGTTCGATCAGCGAGTCGTCGAGGAAGATCGTCGACATCATCGGCGTCATCGACGGGATCGCCTTCCAGACCAATATCCTGGCGCTCAATGCGGCAGTCGAGGCGGCCCGGGCCGGCGAGCAGGGCCGCGGCTTCGCCGTGGTCGCCACCGAGGTGCGCAATCTGGCGCAGCGCTCGGCCGCCGCCGCGCACGAGATCAAGGCATTGATCGGCGACTCGGTCGAAAAAGTCGAGACGGGCAGCAAGCTGGTCAATCAAGCCGGGAGCACCATGGAAGAGATCGTCGCCAGCATCCGGCGCGTCACCGACATCATGGGCGAAATCACCTCGGCCAGCGTCGAGCAGGAGGCCGGCATCGGCCAGATCAACCAGGCCATCGCCGAGATGGACTCCGTGACCCAGCAGAACGCGGCCCTGGTCGAGCAGGCCGCGGCCGCCGCCGGCTCGCTGCACGACCAGGCCGAGACGCTGACGCAGTTGGTCAGCGTGTTCAAGCTTGACAGTAGTGCCGGCCCGGCGCCGCTGCGCAACACCCAGGCGGCGCCGCGCGCGAAAAGCCGGGCGCCGGCCGGAAAGCCCCGGGCCCTGCTTCAAAACAAGACCCCGAGCAAGGCAACTCAAGTTAAGAAGCCCGCCAGCGCCGGTTCCGCCGCGGACGAGTGGGAAGAATTTTGATTGACTGATTGATTCATTGATTGATACTGGGCGCCGGAATCCAATGCGCGCCCGGCGCTCATGCCGCTCAGTCCGCGCAAGCAGACCGAGCGGCATTTTTCATTGCCCGACGCTATCGCTCGAGTCGATGGAGGCGAGCCGGGCAAGGTGCTCGCGCACGTCGCCCGGCCAGCCGGCGATGAGTTGGCCGAGCTTTTCCGACTCGTTCGCAAACAGGGCGCGGCTGGCTTCTTCAAAGCCGGGCATGTCGCCCGCCATCGCCGACATGAAGTGGTAAGCGCGTTCCTGCGCCCGGCGGGCGGCGTCTTTGCCGCCATGCTGGCGGCGCGCCTCCTCAACCAGCTTGCGCAGCGTGACCGAGGCGCCGCCGGGCTGCGTCGCCAGCCAATCCCAGTGGCGCGGCAGCAACGTCACCTCGCGCGCCACCACGCCGAGTTTCGGCCGGCCCCGGCCGCGTTGCTGCTCGACGACCGGCGCCGGCACGGGCACGGGCAGGCGCGCCAGCACCTCCTCGTCGGTGCCGCGGGTGTCGATGTCGATCGAGCGGCCGGTGCCGTCGTCGAAAATCAGAACCGGACCGTCCGTTCCACCCTCGAGCAGGCGCTTGACGCCGATGGCGACCGATTGCAACGGGCCACTCGCCAAGCGCCGATGCCCGTCAAAGCTGGTATAGGAATTCAATTGCATGTTTTTAGCCTCGCGGCCCCAAGAAAGTAATAGACACAATAATACCCGGATAAAAACAGTTAATCAATAACGCCCGGGTAAAATAGTTTCGCTGGGCGTAAAAAAAAGCCGAGACGGCCAAGGGAATCGCTCCCCGGCCGCCTCGGCTTTATCAGGCGCCGGGTTTGAGCCCGGCGGCCGGTGTTACCCGACGAACTTGCGCGCGTTGCGGAACATGCGCATCCACGGCGAATCCTCGCCCCATGCTGCCGGATGCCAGGATTGCTGCACCGTGCGGAAGACCCGCTCGGCGTGCG
>JACMLV010000660.1 GCA_014379395.1 Burkholderiaceae bacterium | reverse complement strand
TGGCCGGCGGCGGCCCGGTCGAGCTGGCGGCGCTGCCGCCGCTGCCCTTGATCATTTTCCCGCGCGCCATCGCGCCGGCGCTGCACGACGCCATCCTGTCGGTGTTCGGCGGCGCCGGCGTCACGCCGGCCATCGGCCAGGAGGCGATCCAGATGCAAACCATCGTCGGCCTGGTCTCGGCCGGGATGGGCATCGCCCTTGTGCCACAATCGGTGTCGAACCTGATGCGCCCCGGCGTAGAATACCGGGCGCTGGCGAACCCGACGCCGCTGGTCGAAACCGGCCTGGCCTGGCGCCGCGACAACGACGCGCCGGTGCTGCGCGGCTTTTTGGAATTACTGAGAAAGAACACTTTATGCTGATTCATCCGCTGCCCAACCCGATCGCCATCGCGCTCGGGCCGGTTCAAATCCACTGGTACGGCCTGATGTACGTGCTCGCCTTCGGCCTGTTCATCGCGCTCGGCCGGCTGCGCATCCGCCAGCCGCACATCGCCAAGCTGAACTGGCGGAACGAGGATCTCGACGACATGCTGTTCTACGGCATGCTGGGGGTGGTGGTGGGCGGCCGGCTGGGCGAGGTGCTGTTTTACCGCCCGGCCTTCTTCTTCGCCAATCCGCTCGAGATTTTCGCCGTCTGGCACGGCGGCATGTCGTTCCACGGCGGCTTTCTGGGCGTGATGCTGGCGATGGCGCTGTGGGCGCGCAAGGCCGGGCGCAACCTGTTCGACGTGTACGACTTCATCGCGCCGATGGTGCCGCTGGGCTACGCGGCCGGGCGCATCGGCAACTTCATCAACGCCGAGCTGCCGGGCCGTATCGCCGACGCCAGCTTGCCGTGGGCCATGATCTGGCCGAACGTCGACCAGTTGCCGCGCCATCCGTCGCCGCTGTATCAGGCGCTCGTCGACGGCGTGCTGGTGTTCGTGATTTTATGGCTGTACGCGCGCAAGCAGCGCCCTCGGATGGCGGTCGGCGCGATGTTCACCCTGCTCTACGGCTGCGCGCGCTTTTTCACCGAATACTTCCGCACGCCCGATTACGAGGTCGGCTTCGCCGGCGTGACGATCTCGTCGGGGCAGATGCTGTCCTTGCCGATGATCGTGGCCGGCATCGCGATGCTGCTGCTGGCCTACAAGTTCAAAACCGCCGGCGGCGCGCCGCTGTCGGCGCAGCGCTAAATCCCGCTGGCGCCGGCCGGCTTGCCCGACCGTGGGCTTAGTGCAGGCCCTTCCACAGCATGTAGCTGGCCAGCATGTACAGGATGATCGCGAAGGCCTTCTTGAGCGAGGCCACCGGCAGCTTGTGCGCGGTGCGCGCGCCGAGCGGCGCCATCGTCACGCTGGCGGCGACGATCACCGCCAGCGCCGGCAGGTAGATGAAGCCGAGCGAATAGGCCGGCAGGTTCGGCGCGTTGAGGCCGAAATACACGTTCGACAGCGTGCCCGCCAGCGCGATCGGGAAGCCGAGCGCGGCGCTGGTGGCGACCGCGTTGTGGATCTTCACGTTGCACCAGCTCATGAACGGCACCGAGATGAAGCCGCCGCCCGCGCCCAGCACGCCGGACATGACGCCGATCACGCCGCCGGCGGCGAACAGGCCGGGCGTGCCGGGCAGCTCGCGGCTGCCGGCCGGCTTTTTTCCGAGCAGCATCTGCGTGGCCGAGAACGCCACGAAGACGCCGAAAAACAGCGCCAGCGCCGACGAGTTCATCTGCTTGCCGAGCCAGGGCCCGATCCAGGAGCCGAGCAGGATGCCGGGCGCGAGCAGCTTGACGATGTCCCAGCGCACCGCGCCGTGGGCGTGGTGGGCGCGCACCGAGGACATCGAGGTGAACATGATGGTGGCCAGCGAGGTGGCGATCGCCATGTGCACGACCACCTCGGGCGGGAAGTGCTTGGCGGTGAAGATCATGGTGATGAAGGGCACCAGCACCATGCCGCCGCCGATGCCGAGCAGGCCGGCCGCGAAGCCGCCGAAGGCGCCCATGAGCAGCAAAATCAGGATCAGGCTCCAGTCCATCAGTGGGCCTCCCCGGCTTGCAGGCGCTCGGTGATCAGGCGCCATTCTTCGGCCGTGACCGGCGTGATGGAAAGCCGGCTGCCCTTCTGCAGCACGGCCATGTGCTCCAGGCCGGGCATGGCGCGCATTCGCGCCAGCGACAGAAGCGGCGTCTTGCGCACGCCGCGCACGTCGACGCTGACCCAGCGCGGCTGTTCCAGCGTCGCCTTCGGATCGAAATATTTGCCGTCGCGCTCGAACTGGGTCCGGTCGGGATAGGGCGTGCTGGCCACTTCGGCCAGCCCGGCCACGCCCGGCGTCGCGCAGCTCGAGTGGTAGAACAGCACGCCGTCGCCCACTTGCAGCGCGTCGCGCATGAAGTTGCGGGCCTGATAGTTGCGCACGCCGAACCACGGCAGCGTCTGGCCGGGGGCGGCCATCAGGTCGTCGATACTGACTTCGTCCGGCTCGGACTTCATCAACCAATAATGCATGTCGGTCAGCTCCTGTGGGCAATATCGGCACATGAATGAACCGAGCGCGCATGAAAAAGCGGTTGCGCATCGGGAGATGCAAGCAACCGCTCGGAAATATAGAACCCCGCCTGTGCCGTTATGCCGGCATCCCGAACCAAACGGTTCAAGGTGGTCACAGTTAGTTCAATTTCGGGTTCGTCGAACTAGCGACGCTCACTCCCATCGAACAAAATTCCGCAACCGGTGCACATAAATGGTTCAAGGAATATATGGCAATCGCGAACACCGCAGGGTAGTGCGGAAGTTTACTCCTCTGCCCGTGCATGTCAAACCTATTTTGACCTTAGAACAAATTTTCCTGGGGCGTCAGGGCGGCGTCGAGCACTTCGTGCATGGCCTCGATTTTTTGCTTGACTTCGAGGATGGTCAGTTCGGAGAGCGGACCCTGCGGCGAGCGCACCGACAGGAACTCGGCCGCCACGCCGAGCGCGGCCATCACCGCGATGCGGTCGTTGCCCTTGACCTTGCCGGCGTCGCGGATCGCGCTCATCTTGCTGTCGAGGTAGTGGGCCGCCTCGCGCAGCGCGCGCTCCTCGCCGTCCTTGCACACCAGCCGGTACTGCTGGCCCATGATGTTGATATCCATGTGCGTCATTGGCCCTGCTCCTCGTCGCCCGCTTCGGCTTGCGCCAGGCCGGCTTGCACCAACTCGGGAATCTTTTCCAGCAAAGCCTGGACGCGCTGCTGCGCCTCGCTCATGCGCGCGACGTAGACGGCGTTTTCGGCGCCGAGGGCGGCGTTGACCTGGCGCAGCTCGGCGTTTTCGCGCCGCAACGCCTGCGCCATCTCGGCCAACTGCTCGATTTTGTGGGAAAGTTGATGGAATTCGGAAATCATCCCGCCACTATATGGTGGCAAGCGAAGAACCGTCAACACAATAGCGCCGCTGTGACAAATTTTTACGTTTCAACGCCATCGACGGCGGCCAATCGGGCGCGCGGCGCGTTTGCGCCACATCAGCGCGGGGGGAATTAGGGCCGCAAACGGCCCGCCGCGGCGGGAAATAATTGCATGCCCGCCTTGAAATAGGCCTTGACCGTCCCTATAATTAGCACTCGTTAGTAGAGAGTGCTAACAACTCTGTTAGTCGAGAGTGCTAACACCTCTTTCTAGCCGTTGCCACCCAAAAGTGAAGCGGCACTCGACTGGAAGCAAGCGCCGCCCCGCGCCGCCTTGCACATCATTTCGCAGCAAAATCCATTGAACTTAAAGGAGTTTTTATGAACCTTCGCCCTTTGAACGATCGCGTCATCGTCAAACGTCTCGATCAGGAAACCAAAACTGCGTCCGGCCTCATCATCCCTGACGCCGCCGCTGAAAAACCGGATCAAGGCGAAGTGCTCGCCGTAGGCAATGGCAAGATTCTCGACGACGGCAAGGTCCGCCCATTGGACGTCAAAGTCGGCGACCGCGTCTTGTTCGGCAAATACGCCGGCCAGACCGTCAAGGTCGACGGCAACGAACTGATGGTGATGCGCGAAGAAGACATCATGGCCATCGTCGTCAAGTAATTTAGCGCACCCGCTTAAAAATTACTTCCAACAAAACTTTTTGGAGAAACAAACATGGCAGCTAAAGAAGTAGTATTCGGCGACGCAGCGCGCGCCAAAATGGTCGAAGGCGTCAACATCCTGGCCAACGCGGTCAAAGTCACGCTCGGCCCGAAAGGCCGCAACGTCGTGCTCGAGCGCTCCTTCGGCGCCCCGACCGTCACCAAGGACGGCGTCTCGGTGGCCAAGGAAATCGAACTGAAAGACAAGCTCATGAACATGGGCGCGCAGATGGTCAAGGAAGTCGCTTCCCGCACCAGCGACAACGCCGGCGACGGCACCACCACCGCGACCGTGCTGGCCCAGGCGATCGTGCGCGAAGGCATGAAATTCGTGGCCGCCGGCATGAACCCGATGGACTTGAAGCGCGGCATCGACAAGGCCGTCGCCGCCACGGTTGAAGAACTGGCGAAGATCGCCCGTCCTTGCACCACCACCAAGGAAATCGCCCAGGTCGGCGCCATTTCGGCCAACTCCGACTACTCGATCGGCGAGCGCATCGCCGAGGCGATGGAAAAAGTCGGCAAGGAAGGCGTCATCACCGTTGAAGACGGCAAGTCGCTGAACGACGAACTCGACATCGTCGAAGGTATGCAATTCGACCGCGGCTACCTGTCGCCTTACTTCATCAACAACCCAGAGAAGCAAGTGGCGATCCTGGACAATCCATTCGTCCTGCTGTGCGACAAGAAGATCTCGAACATCCGCGATCTGCTGCCGGTACTGGAGCAAGTGGCCAAAGCCGGCCGTCCGCTGCTGATCATCGCCGAAGACATCGAAGGCGAGGCGCTGGCGACCCTGGTGGTCAACAACATCCGCGGCATCCTGAAGACCTGCGCCGTCAAGGCTCCGGGCTTTGGCGACCGTCGCAAGGCCATGCTGGAAGACATCGCCGTCCTGACCGGCGGCCAGGTCATCGCCGAAGAAGTCGGCCTGACCCTGGAAAAGGTCACGCTGGCCGAACTGGGCCAAGCCAAGCGCATCGAAGTGGGCAAGGAAAACACCATCGTCATCGATGGCGCCGGCGAAGCGTCGTCGATCGAAGGCCGCGTCAAGCAAGTGCGCGTCCAGATCGAAGAAGCGACCTCGGACTACGATCGTGAAAAACTGCAAGAGCGCGTCGCCAAACTGGCCGGCGGCGTTGCGGTGATCAAGGTTGGCGCCGCCACCGAAGTCGAAATGAAAGAGAAGAAAGCCCGCGTCGAAGACGCGCTGCACGCGACCCGCGCAGCCGTTGAAGAAGGCATCGTTCCCGGCGGCGGCGTGGCGCTGCTGCGCGCCCGCGCCAACCTGTCGATCAAGGGCGACAACCCGGATCAAGAAGCCGGCATCAAGATCGTGCTGCGCGCGATGGAAGAGCCGCTGCGCATGATCGTCCAAAACGCCGGCGAAGAAGCTTCGGTCGTCGTCGCCGCCGTTCTGGCAGGCAAGGGCAACTACGGCTACAACGCCGCCAACGGCACCTATGGCGACATGGTTGAAATGGGCGTGTTGGACCCAGCCAAAGTGACCCGTTCGGCGCTGCAAAACGCCGCTTCGATCGCTTCCCTGATGCTGACCACCGACTGCATGGTCTGCGAAATCGCCGACGATAAAGCCGGCATGGGCGGCATGGGCGGCGGCATGGGTGGCATGGGCGGCATGGGCGGCATGGACGGCATGATGTAATGCAACCCTGATGAAGCGCGCGCCGTTCGCGGCGCAGCGTCATCGCCGAAAAGCCCGCAAGGTTCGCGCCTTGCGGGCTTTTTTCATGGATTTCCCATTTGCGGCGCACCGTCCGACTCTTGTGCCGAGACAAAATCCCGACCCGGCCGCGCTCCTATAGTTCGTGCTGAATATTTCCTCTCAGATATAGCAGCCAGGAGGCAGGATGAACGCAACAGTGTGGGAAGCGGACCGGCGCCATGCGCAACTGGCCTATGACAGCGCGGCGCGGCAACTGGGCTTGCAAACCCGGCGGCCGTGGATCGGCGGCGCGCCGGATTACCGATGGGATCACCTGCGGCTGCTGCTCGAAGTGCTGCCGCTCGACTACGAAGGCCTGCGCGCGCTCGAATTCGGCTGCAACGCCGGCGCCTCCGCCATCTTGCTCGCGCATCTGGGCGCGGCCGTCAGCGCGGTCGACGCCGACGAGCGCTGGATCACGCTGGCCGCCTTGAACGCCGAGCGCTACGGCGTCGGCGACATCGACTTCGCGCACGTGCCCGATGCGCGCACGCTGCCCTTCGCCGACGGCGAGTTCGACCTGATCGCCTGCAACAGCGTGCTCGAATACGTCGAGCGCGCGCAGCTGCCGGCGGTGCAGCGCGAACTCGACCGGGTGCTGGCGCCGGGCGGCGTGCTGCTCGTGTGCGGCACCGGCAACCGGCTGTGGCTGCGCGGCGGGCTGTGGCCGTGGACCGCGCGGCGCGGCTTCGGCGCCCATTACGACAACCTCGACTCCGGCTTCCCGAACAGTTTTTTTTCCCGCTCGCGCCAGGGCATCGCCACCGCGCCGTGGCGCCAGGCGCTGCTCTCGCGCCTGGCGCTGCTGCTCGACGTCAGCCCCGGCATGCTGACGCGCCACCTTTCCTGCCTGCTGCAAAAGCACGGCGCCAGGGCGCGCTTCCGCAAAGGTTCGGCCAACCTGGGCGTGCGGCAAGAAGGCGCCGAAGAACACGATAGTCGCGTCGGACCCTGATTGCCGCGCGCATCCCTTTGGTTTAGTATGGCCGTCACGTCGCGTTCTCAAAGGTAACAATGTCCCGCCCTGTCTCCTCCTCCAGAACGGCGGTTATCGCCGGCACGCTGGCCGGCCTGCTGGCCGCCGGTTTGGGCGCCTATTATCTGCAACTGCACCCGCCCGCCGCGCCAAACGCAACTCCCGCGCCGGTCAACGCCCCTTTAGCGCCCGGACCGGCCGCCGCGCCGGCCGCGACCACGGAAGCGCCCGCCATCCGCACCCGGCAACAGGCCGCGCAAACCCTGATGGCCCTGCCCGAGCTGAAGGCCTGGTCGGTCATGATCGAAAAGAAATCGGCGGGAAAAACGCACGGCGCGGTGGTCGAATACGATCCGGCGCCGCGCGTCGTCAAGGGCAAGCGCTATTGGCAGCTGAGCTTTGTCGAGAACGGCGCCGAGGCGGCCGAGCGCTGGGAAAGCTTCCTGGTGTCGGCCAGCGACGACGAGATCCTGGTCGAAGACGGCGCCACCGACGAGCTGCTCAGCCTGAAGCGCTGGCGCAAGGAATACCGCCCGATGGAGCGCGGCAACGAGTCCAATTAGCCAAGCTTAGTTAGCGAAACGGCCGGGAATCCCCGGCCGTTTGCTTTTCCTTCAGACAATCAGTTATTCAAGCAATCAGGTGGCCACCGTCGGGCCGGCGCGGCCGGTGCGCGCGGCGATCTCGGCCACGTCGCCGGCCACCTCGATCAGACCGGCCAGCGCCGTCTGCGGCGGCAAGCCATGCTGCGCCGGATCGGCTTCGTAACGCTCCAGATAGACGCGCAGGGTCGCGCCCTCGGTGCCGGTGCCCGACAGGCGGAACACGATGCGCGAACCGTCCGTCATGACTATGCGCACGCCCTGCTGGCGCGACACCGAGCCGTCGACCGGATCGGCATAGGCGAAGTCGTCGGCGAAATCGACCGTGTAGCGGCCCAGCGCCCGTCCGCCCAGGGCGGGCAGCTTGACGCGCAGGTTCGCCATCAAGCCATCGGCGGCGGCGCTGTCGATGCCCTCGTAATCATGGCGCGAATAATAATGACGGCCGAAGCGCGCCCAGTGCTCGGCCAGCAGCGCCGCCACCGGCTTGCCGCTGGCGGCCAGCAAATTCAACCAGAACAGCACCGCCCACAAGCCATCCTTCTCGCGGATATGGTCGGAACCGGTGCCGTAGCTTTCCTCGCCGCACAGGGTGACCATGCCGGCGTCGAGCAGGTTGCCGAAAAACTTCCAGCCGGTCGGCGTCTCGAAGGCTGGGACGCCCAGCTTGGCGGCGACGCGGTCGACCGCGCGGCTGGTCGGCAGCGAGCGCGCCAGACCTCTTGGGCCTTCGGGATAGCCGGGGACGAGCTGCGCGTTGGCGGCCAGCACCGCCAGGCTGTCGCTGGGGGTGACGGTTCATGGGAAGAGGTTGATGGTTGAAAGTTGATAGTTGATGGAAAGAGGATGAATGAATGAAAGCCGGGATGAATCCCGCGGTCCGTTTTGGTTTTT
>JACMLV010000075.1 GCA_014379395.1 Burkholderiaceae bacterium | reverse complement strand
GGCGCCGCCGGTCAGCGTGTCGTCGCCGGCGCCGCTGGACAGCGTGTCGTCGCCGGCGCCGCCTTGCAGCAGGTTCTTCAAGGCGTTGCCGGTCAACGTGTCGGCGCCGCCGCCGCCGGTCGCGTTCTCGATGTCGCAGCCGAAGGCGATCGCCAGCGCATCGGTGCCGTCGTAGGTCGCCGCCGGCGGTGGCTGGGTCCAGTCGACGCCGGCCGGCGCCTGCGACAGGATAGAAATCTTCGAGTAATGACCCGGCCGCAAGTCGATCGCGCAGCCGCGGCTGTAATTGGCGACCGAGATGGTGTCGTTGCCGGCCGCGTCCCACAGCGTGCGGAAGAACGGCTTGGCCGGATCGAAGGTGTAGACGTCGTCGCCGCTCTTGTAGCTCAGGTTGGCGCCGTACAGGTACTGGATCGCCGCGATGTCGTACAGCATCGGCGTATCGGAAAAGACCTGGTACGCATTCCACAAATACGAATAGCCGCTGTAGCCGGCGGTGTACTGGACGAAGATGTCGTGCGGGTTGGCGGTATAGGACATGACGCTGTATTGCTGGGTGTCGGTGCCGGCGGGTAGTTGCGGGCTGTCCTCGAACGGGTGTTTCAGTCCGAGCGCATGGCCCAGTTCGTGGATCAGGATCCGCGGCCCCTCGGCGCCGGCCTGCCAGTAGTCGTCCTTCTCGACGCCGAGGGGAAACATCGACAGCCACACGTCGCCGCCGCTGGCGAAGTAGTCGTCCGGATAGTAGGCCCAGGCGACGCTCTCGCCGCCGGTGGCGTCCGTGTTGTTCTTCATGGTCGACCCGAAGCGGATATCGCCGACGTCGGACCAGCTTTCCTTCAGTTCGGTGAATTTGACATTGGCCACATTGGACCAACTGGCCAGCGCCGCGCGCGCGCCGGCTTGCTGCGCGTCGTTCAGCCGCAATGCGCCCCACGACTCATCGAGGTCGGAGTAGTCGCTCGACCAGGGCTGTACGCCCGGCGTCGTCCCCGGGAAACTGTAGCTCAGCGTGGTGCCCAGGCCCAGGCCGCCGCCCCATTTATAGCCGCTGACCAGGCTGTCGATGTAAATGACGCCCTTCAGGGCGACATCGCTGGCGGCGTGCTGCGTGGTGCCATTGTATGGTGCGGTCATGCGTGATCTCCGGCTGGTGCGCGGCGGGCGCCGTTTGAATGATGCTACTAGGCAATTGTAGCATTTTCAAAACATTTCCAGCAGGAAATCAGGACACTAGCCGGCCGGCCAGAGCCGCTCGGGCCGCTGGCCATCGAGCACGGTCAGCAGTTCGAGCGCGTTGTCGCGCCAGGTGCACCACTGCATGCCGGTGGAAGCCGGATGCGCGCCGCGCGCGTGCAGATCGAGCCAGGCGCGCACGGCGCCGGCCAGCTCGGCGCCGCCCAGGCCGCCGAAATAAAACGCGTGCTCCCCGGCCACCTCGCGAAACACCGGCAAGTCGCGCGCGATGACCGGCAGGCCGTGGCTGGCCGCCTCGATCAATGGCAGGCCGAAGCCTTCGCCCTCGCTCGGGCACAGCAGGCAGGCGCTGGCCGCGTAGACCTGCGCCAGGCAGGCGTCGTCGACGCCGGCGAGCCAGAACAGGCGTCGGCCCAGCTCGGGATGCTTGCGCAGCCGCGCCGTGATCCGCGGAATGGTGCGGCGCTCGGCGTCGGCCAGCGGCTTCCAGCCCTCGTTGCCCACGATCACCAGATTGACTTGCGCGCCCTCGCGCCACAATTGCTCGAACGCGTCGAGCGCCTGCAGATGGCCCTTGCGCGGCTCGATCGTGCCGACCATCAAAAAGCTCGGGCCGGCGCCCAGTTGCGCCACCCGCGGATCGGGCGCGGCC
>JACMLV010000659.1 GCA_014379395.1 Burkholderiaceae bacterium | reverse complement strand
ATCGCCGTGACGGCATAACCAACGCGGGCGTACATGAACCGCGCCGCCGCGCCGCCGTCAATGCTTGCGCTTTTGCTTGGCGCCGCCGCCCTTGCCGCCGACCTTGCCAGCGACGCCCGCGTCCTTGACGTCCTTGACGTCCTTGACGTTGCGCGCATCCTGCGCGCCGCCCTTGCTGCCGCTCTCGGGGGCCGATTGCTTGCTCTGTCCGCCGCCTTGCTTTTGCTTGCTCATCGTCGTTCTCCTAGCTCGCCGTTTCGGGCTTGGGCGCCGCCTGGGCCGGCTTGGCCTTGTTGGCCTTGTGCATGCGCCGCTTCTTGGCGTGCGCCTTCCGGTGCGGCGCCGGCGCGGCCGGTTCCGCGCTCGTCCCGCTCGACCTGGCCTGGGCATTGGCGGCGATCTCCTCGGCCCGCCTTTCGATGTCGGCGATCTTGGCCGGATCGGTGCTTTCGGCGATGCCGCTCAGCGGCGCATTCTGGGCCAGGGCAAGCCCCGCTGCGCTGACCAGTGAAAGTAACAGCCACGATACGGTTTTCATCATGCCTCCACGCGTCGGGATAGAAATGGTTCGACACTGCCGCCCCCGGGTTTTTCCGCCGCCGCCGATGGTTTTCCGGTCAAGCTTGCGCAAGATCAATCCCGCCGGTGAAAACGGGGCGGCGCCGGGAGTCGGCCCGCTGGGAACCAACGTGAGCCGCACTAGTCCTATGCTTAAAACCCGGATCGGAACTCCCTGAAATGAGCGACCATTTGATTCAGTTCTATGAGGACGACAATTTTCCGGTGACGGGTCTGGTCGATTACATCGGCGCCGCCCTGGCCTCGGGAGACAAGGGGATCGTGATCGCCACCGCCAAGCACCTGCGCCAACTGGAAGAGCGCCTGACGGCGCGCGGCCTGCTCGGCGACGCCAGCCGCGGCCGCTACATCGCGCTGGACGCCGAACTGATGCCGCCGCTGTTCATGGCCGACGGCATGCCCGACGAAGCCCGCTTCCACCACGCGATCGGCGCCGTGATCCAAAGCGCCGCGGCCAGCCACGGCGGGCACCTGTATGTGTTTGGCGAAATGGTGGCGATCTTGTGCGGCGCGGCGCGCTGTCCCCTGCGGCTGGACAAGCACGACGCCGCGCTCCGGGTCGAGCGCTATTTCAACGACCTGTTGCGGCGCCATTCCTTCACCCTGCTGTGCGGCTATCCGCTGAGCGCCTTTCCGCGCCAGGAGGACGGCCCGATGTTCGGCGAGATCTGCGCGCTGCACACGGAGGTGCGGCCGGCCGAGGGCTACGACCCGGCCGCCAGCATCGCCAGCTTGCAGCGCACCATCGCCGTGCTGCAGCAGCAGGCCTATTCGCTCGCCTCCGAAGTGCACGACCGGATGCGCATCGAGCAGGCGCCGCGCGAGGTCAATTTCGACCGCCTGACCGGACTGCCCAACCGCAGCGTGTTCCACGACCGGCTCGAGATGGACATCAAGAAGGCGCACCGCAGCCGCCTGCCGCTGGCGCTGCTGTTCATCGACCTCGACCATTTCAAGGAGATCAACGACACCCTCGGCCACGACACCGGCGACCAGCTCTTGCAGCAGGTCGGCCAGCGCCTGTCGGCCTATGTGCGCGAAACCGACACCGTGGCGCGCATCGGCGGCGACGAATTCACCATCACGCTGGGCGAGTTGCAAAATCTGAACACGGTCACCCACGTGGCGCAGAAGATCCTCGGCGACCTGACCGGCCCCTTCCAGCTCGGCAACAAGGTGGCCTATATCTCGGCCAGCATCGGCATCACGCTCTACCCGCAGGACGCCGCCAGCGCCGGCGAATTGCTGCGCAACGCCGACCAGGCGATGTACTGGTCGAAGGACATCGGCCGCAACCGCTTCACCTATTTCACCCGCAGCATGCAGGAGGCGGCGCAGGCGCGCATGGCGCTGTCCAACGACCTGCGCGGCGCCGCCAGCCAAGGCCAGCTGCGCGTGTATTACCAGCCCATCGTCGACATGCGCAGCGGCCGGATCTGCAAGGCCGAGGCGCTGATCCGCTGGCTGCACCCGGCGCACGGCATGATCAGCCCGGTCGAATTCATCCCCATCGCCGAGCACACCGGCCTGATCGTCGCCATCGGCGACTGGGTCTTTCACGAGGCGCTGCGCCAGGCCACGCAATGGCGCGCGTTCGAGCCGCACTTCACCGTCGCCGTCAACATCTCGCCGGTCCAGTTTTACCGCAACAACGGCGACGCCCACCGCGACTGGATCGAGCACTGCCGCGGCAGCCAGACGCAGGCGGCACCGGCGCCGGCGGTCGGACTGGAAATCACCGAGGGCTTGCTGCTCACCGCCAACGCCTCCGTCATGCAGCAGATGCAGGCCTTCCGCGACGCCGGCATCGGCATCTCGCTCGACGACTTCGGCACCGGCTATTCATCGCTGTCCTACCTGCGCAAATTCAACCTCGACTCGCTCAAGATCGACCGCTCCTTCGTCGACAACCTCGAGCACGACAACGCCAACGTCGCGCTGTGCGAGGCGATCATCGTCATGGCCCACAAGCTGGGCCTGAAAGTCATCGCCGAAGGGATCGAAACGCGCGCGCAACACGCGCTGCTGCGCGAGGCCGGCTGCGACTTCGCGCAGGGCTATCTGTTCGGGCCGGCGCTGCCGCCGGACGACTTCGAGGCCCTGCTGAAAGCCGCGGCGGCCGACGCGGCGCTCAGTGCGTCGAACTGGAGCGCCACGAATCCATCGACTGGTCGAGGGCATACTTCTTGAGCTTCAGATAGAGCGTGCTCTTGGCGATGCCCAGCTGCTTGGCCGCCAGCGTGGCGTTGCCCGCGCTTTCTTGGCACGCCTTGTAGATCTGCTCGAACTCGCTCTGCTCGAGCATGCTGAGCGCGCCGCGCCCCGGCTCGGCCGCCAGCGCGGCGGCGCCCGGCGCCTGCATCTCGGGCGGCAGGTCGGCGCCGCCAATGCAGTCGTCGTCGACCGTCAGCACCAGGCTCTCGACGGCGTTGCGCAACTCGCGCACATTGCCCGGCCACGCATAGCGTTGCATCAGTTGCAGCGCGGCGGCGTCGAAATGCTTGGGCCCGACCTCGTGCAACTCGCACAACTCCTTCAGGAACAACTGCGCCAGTTCGGCGGCGTCGCCGGCGCGCTCGCGCAGCGGCGGAATGTCGATGCTGGTCACCGAGACGCGGTAAAACAAATCCATCCTGAATTTTCCCGCCGCCACCTCCTGGCGCAGGCCGCGGTTGGTCGCGGCGATCAGGCGGAAGCGCACCTGGCGCGGGCGGGTGTCGCCCAGCCGGTAGATCTGGCCGTCCTCGAGCACGCGCAGGAAATGCGGCTGCAGGTCGAGCGGCATCTCGCCCAATTCGTCGAGGAACAGCGTGCCGCCCTCGGCCGCCTCGATCTTGCCGACGCTGCCGCCGCGGCGCGCGCCGGTGAAGGCGCCGTCGACATGGCCGAACAATTCGCTGGCCAGCAGCTCGCGGTTCAAGCCGCCGCAATTGAGCGCCACGAACGGCCCCTCGTGCATCCGGCTGGCGGCGTGGATGCCGCGCGCGAAGACCTCCTTGCCGACCCCGGTTTCCCCGAGCAGCAGGATCGGCACGCGCGACTTGGCCAGCTGGGCCGCCTTGTCGAGCGACTGGCGCAGCGCCGCGCTGCAACTGATGCAACGCTATGCTTGGCCGGGCAATGTGCGCGAGTTGCGCAACGCCGTCGAGAGCCTGGTGCTGACGGTCGACGACGACTGCATT
>JACMLV010000658.1 GCA_014379395.1 Burkholderiaceae bacterium | reverse complement strand
GCTCCTGGACTCAGACCTGGCGCGGCTCGCCGTTGAAGGTTTCCATCATCCAGTCGATGAACAGCTTCACCTCCGGGCGCAGGTACGGGGTTTGTTCGTACACGACGTAGTAGGCGTGGGGCGGCGAACTGAGGCTGATGTCGAACAGTTGCACCACCTCGCCGTTGGCGATCATCTGCTGGGCGAAGTGCTGGCGCGTCAGGGCCACGCCGTAGCCGTGCTTGACCGCTTCCAACAGCAGGCCCAGGTCGTCCACGCGCAGCGCGGTGGTCGGCTCGGGCCAGTCCAGCCCGGCCACCTCGAACCACGGCTGCCACGCCTCGAGCGCCGAGCGCAGCAGGGTCGCCTTCCCCAGGTCGGCCGGCGTGGCGATGCCGCCGATCTTTTCCAGGTAGGCCGGGCTGGCGACCGGGAAGGCCGGTTCCTCGAGCAGTTTCTCGGTCACCATGCCCGGATACGCGCCGGCGCCGAAGCGCACTTCGACGTCGCTCTCGGACAGGCTCAGGTCGTACAGCGGCACCGACATGAACACTTCGATCACGATCTCCGGGTAGCGCTCGGTGAACGAGGCCAGGTGCGGCATCAGGAGGTAGCGCGTGAAGGTCGGCGGCACCGTCAGTTTCACCTTCGGCTGGCGCGTCACGCATTTGTTGGGCAGCGGGAAATCGGTCAGCGCGCGCAGGGCGCCGCGCACCACGTCCAAGTAGCGGCGGCCGAATTCGGACAGGGTGACGGTGCGCCCGTCGCGGTTGAACAGGCGTTCGCCGATGAAGTCTTCGAGCAGGCGGATGCGGTGCGACAGCGCCGACGGGGTGATGCACAGCTCGTCGGCGGCGGCGGTGAACGAGCCGTGCCGGGCCGCCACTTCGAAGGCCGACAGCGCGTGTACCGGGGGAAGACGTGTGGCCATGGGGCGATTCTTATAGGAGGGGCGGCTGCGAGCGCGGAATTTTATCGCAGATCAACATGCCCGGCCAGATTATCACGTTTGCCGGCGCCTGCGTGGGCTTGCGCCGCGCCATGAAAAAAGGAGAACCGGGCCGGCTTGCGGCCCCGTTCTCCTTGGTGTCGATCAGGCCGGGCGCTTGGCGTGGGCGCAAAAGCGTGCCCACGCCACAGCGCTTTGTGCCATGAAGACGTTTAGTGCGGAATCATGCCGGTGAACCAGTAGGCCTGGGCCAGCGTGATCAGGCCGATGATGAAGGCGAACATCAGGCTGTGTTTCAGCGTGAAGCGGAACAGGTCCGACTCGCGGCCGACCAGGCCGGTCGCGGCGCAGGCCACGGCGATCGATTGCGGCGAGATCATCTTGCCGGTCACGCCGCCGGTGGTGTTGGCCGCCACCATCAGGGTGTCGGACACGCCGACCTGGTGCGCGGTGGTGCTTTGCAGCGAGCAGAACAGCGCGTTCGACGAGGTGTCCGAACCGGTCAGGAACACGCCCAGCCAGCCCAGGAACGGGGCGAAGAACGGGAACGCGGCGCCGCTGCCGGCCAACAGCAGGGCCAGGGTCGAGGACATGCCCGAGTAGTTGGCGACGAAGGCGAAGGCGAGCACCAGGCCGATCGACAGCACCGAGCGGCGCATTTCCATGCAGGTTTCGCCGAAGGCCTTCAGGCCGGCCATCGGTTTCATCTTCAGCAGCACCATCGAGATCAGGGCGGTCAGCAGGATCGCGGTGCCGACGGCCGACAGCAGGTCGATCTTGAGCATGGCGTCATACGGCTTGTTCGAGGTGACGATCGGGGCGGTCTTGATGACCAGCTGGTCCAGGCCGGGGATCTTGTATTTCAAGACGGTGTCGGCCAGCGCGCCCTTGGCGGCGAACAGCGCCTTGAACGGCGGCAGGCTCCAGACGGTGACGATGGCGGTCAGGATGCCGAACGGGGCCCAGGCCATCGCGGTTTGCGCATTGCTGTAAGGCGAGGCTTTGCGCACCGAGGTGGTGCCGCCTTCGGTGGTGAAACCCTTGCCGCCCTTGCCGGAGCTGACCGGCTGCCATACTTTCAGGAACAGCGTCAGGGACACCAGGCTGACCAGCGCCGAGGTGATGTCCGGCAGTTCCGGGCCGATGAAGTTGGAGGTCAGGTACTGGGTCACGGCGAAGCTGAGACCGGTGACCAGGGCGGCCGGCCAGACTTCGCGGATGCCTTTGAAGCCGTCCATCATGAACACCAGCCAGAACGGCACGGCCAAGGACAGCAGCGGCAGTTGACGGCCGGCCATCGCGCCGATCAGGAACGGGTCGATGCCGGTGACCTGGCCGGCGACGATGATCGGGATGCCCATCGCGCCGAAGGCGACCGGGGCGGTGTTGGCGATCAGGCACAGGCCGGCCGCGTAGAGTGGGTTGAAGCCGAGGCCGACGAGCAGGGCGGCGGTGATCGCCACCGGCGCGCCGAAGCCGGCCGCGCCTTCGAGGAAGGCGCCGAAGGCGAAGCCGATCAACAGCACCTGCAGGCGCTGATCGTCGGTGATCGACAGGATCGAGGCGCGGATGATTTCCAGCTGGCCGGTCTTGTCGACGATTTTGTAGAGGAACACGGCGGTGACGATGATCCAGGTGATCGGCCACAGGCCGTAGACGAAGCCGTAGCCGGCGGCGGCCATGGCTTGTTGCATCGGCATGCCGTAGGCGAAGATCGCCACGGCCAGCGCCAGCGCCAGCGTGATGGCGGCGGCGATATGGCCCTTCATGCGCAGACCGGCCAGCGCGATGAAGAAGAAGATGATCGGGACGGCCGCGGCCAGGGCGGATAGCCCCAGGCTGCCGAGCGGGGTGTAGATTTGATTCCAGGCTTGCATTGTCGGTCTCCTCCGAGTGATGCGGTTTTTAAAAATTTCTCGTCAATTCCTGGCTCGGTCTGGGCGCAGCAAGTCGCCGCCCGCTTGGATAAAACGGGAGGATCTTGCTTTGTCGCTGGCTGACTGGGTGGGTGGCCTAGTCCGCGCCGGTAGGCACGGAAGGATTTATATGACCAAAAATGATGCAACGGAGTGTAACGAAAACCCGAACGGATGAGCGCGTTTCAAGGCCCCGTTTTGGGTGAAAAGAATTAACGGGACAGGTGAATTTATTTCACGCGTGGCGCGAAGGGGCGCGGCGGCGTCCGCGGACGCGACGCCAGGCGCGGATATTCCCAAGATCAAGAAACGGCGCGCCGGCGCGCCGTCCCGGGTTGCGTCGGCCCCGCCCGCGCCATGGCCGCGGAATCGTGTCAATCGTACTATTTTGCAACAATTGATTCTTTTTGGCGCAGTGCGGATCGCCGGCGCCGCCGCCGCGTGGCCTTGGCCCGGGTGGCATATGGCTTGCTTGGCAATATGATGCTGGCGCCGTTTCCCGCATGCGGGGAAGGCAAGTCGCCAGCGGGCGCGGACGTCGGATAGGATGGAAGTGCGCGCCGACCGTAACGTGCACCCGGTGCGCCGGGGCTTATCATTTACCGCGATGGAATTATTTATGAAAACAACACACTACGGTTCTTTGCTCCTGGCTGCCGCGTTGTCGGCGGCTCCCTGCCTGCAAGCGGCCGCCGCCCCAGCGGCTGGCGCGGCGACAGCCCCGGCCGGCTCGGTCGAGCGGGCCGAGGCGAAAGAGGCGGCGGCCATGCTCGAGCGCGCGGTTGACTACCTGAAGAAAAACGGCGACAAGCGCGCCTACGCGGCCTTCAACGATCCAAAAGGCGGCTTCGTCAAGGGCCAGTATTACGTGTACGTGGTCGGCATGGACGGCACCATGCACGCCAACGGCGGCGCGCCGGGCGTGCTGGCCGGCAAGAACGCCTACGATCTGCATGACGCCGCCGGCAAGCCCCTGATCCGCGAACTGCTCGAGGCCGCCGCCAAGGCGGACACCGGCCAGATCGAATATCGCTGGCTGAACCGGGCCGACAACAAGGTCGAGAACAAGACCGCCAAGTTCCGCAAGGTCGGCAAGCAGGTCGTGGTGGTCGGTTATTACATGCCGCGCGCCACCATCGAGCAGGCCCAGGACATGATGGACAAGGCCGTCGCCGAGTTGAAGCAGGCCGGCCCGGGCGCCGCGTTCGCCGCGTTCAACGATCCGAAGGGCAAGTTCGTGCAGGGCGACCTGTATGTGTTCGCCATCGGCCTGGACGACGGCAAGTACCGCGCCTATGGCGCCGGCCCGCAGCGCAGCGGCGAGGACGTGAGCGCGATGCGCGACGCCGCCGGCAAGCCGCTGGTCGAGGAGATGATCGCGCTGGCCAAGAGCAAGGGCAGCGGCCAGGTCGAGTACATGTGGCGCAATCCGGCCAGCAACGCGGTCGAACCGAAGCGCTCGCTGATCCGGCGCGTCGACGACGTGCTGATCGGGGTCGGCTATTACGTGAAATAAGCGCAGCCAACTTAACTGAACGCGCCGCGGCGCGGCCTCCTTGGGGAGGGCCGCGCCGCTGTCGTTTTCAAGCCCTCGTCGAGCGCGCTATTTTTTGACTTCATTGAAGTCGGCGTCGACCACGTCGTCGTCGCCGCCGCCCTGGCGCGGGTCATTGGCCGCCTGCGCGCCGGG
>JACMLV010000074.1 GCA_014379395.1 Burkholderiaceae bacterium | reverse complement strand
GGCGCGCGGGCTTTGGAACTTCTCAATATCCCGGGGCAAGACTGGTAGGGTGGGCACCGCTTTTGCGCCCACGCGGAAGCGTGCGCCGCGCAGGCACAAAAAAGCACCTGCCCACTGATTTTATTGCGCGTCCGCCGCGCCGACGCAGTAGTCGGCGATCGCGGCCAGCACGCCGGCGTTTTCGCCGATCGCTTCGACCACCTTGATGGCCAGCTGCGGATGATCCGCTTTCAGCTGATCTATCATCACCGGCAAGTCGTGCAGCACATGCCCGCCCTGCCCCAGAAACACCGGCACCACGGTCAGCTCGCGCACGCCGTCCCGCGCCAGTTGCGCGACCAGTTCCGGCAGGCGCGGCGTCATCAATTCCAGAAAGGCCAGCTTCACGGCGACGTCCGGCTTGCGCGCCTGCGTCAGCTCGCGCAGGCGCTCGAACGGCGCGGCCCAGGAGGCGGCCCGGGCGCCGTGGGCGAACAGGATGATGGCGGTGGGCGTGCTCATGAGATTGGTCCTTTAGTGTCGCTCGACCCACCACAACGCGCCCAGCGCGAGCAGCAGGAACAGCGCGCTCGGCGTGACGGCGGTCAGCAGGGCCGGCCAGGTGCTCAGCAAGCCGAGGTGGGAGAACAGCGTGTTAATCAGGATGAAGCTCACGCCGATCATGATGCCAATGAAAATTTTCAGGCTGACGCCGCCGCTGCGCGTATGCAGGTAGGCGAACGGCAGCGCCAGCGCCATCAGCACGAAGATCGACAGCGGATCGATCAGTTTCTTCCAGAAGGCGATCTTGAAGCGCTCGGCCTCCTGCTTGTTCTCGGCCAGGTGGCGCGTGTAGACGGCCAGTTCGTTGGCCGACATGCGCTCCGGGGCGGCCGACGAGACCGACAAGATCTTGGGCGTGATTTCCGACACCATGTCCTTGCTCGGACTGTTGACGGTCGACACCAGGCTGGTCTCCTGGCTGAAATTATTGCCCAGATTCGGCTCCAGGCCCGGTCCCGCCGCGCTGTTCGAAAAACGGTTCTCGGTCACGTCGGACAGGCGCCAGGTATTGTTGCCGAGGTAGCTGGCGCGCTTGGCCAGGATCAGCGCCCGCAGGCGCAGGCTGGTGTCGAACTCGTACAGCTTGACGTCGACCAGCTCGCCGTCCTGGCGCACTTCGCGCACGTTGAAAAAACGGGTGCCGATGGTCGCGCCGCTCACGCCTTCGCTCTTGAGCAGATCCTTGGTCCACAAGCCGGAACGAAATTCCTGCGACAGCGCGGCGCCGCGCGCGGTCAGCTTCAGCTTGGCCGCCAGCGGGGCCGTGCGCGGCGTGATCAGTTCGCCGAAAATAAAGGTCAGGACGACGAAGCCGGCGCCGATCTTGAACAGCATCGCGGCCGCCTTGGCGGTCGACATGCTGGAGGCGCGCATGATGGTGAACTCCGAGGTCGAGGCGAACTGCGCCATCGTATAGATGGTGCCGATCAGGGTCGCGATCGGCATCACTTCGTACACGTGGCCGGGCACCAGGATCAGCACGTACAGGAACGCGTGCCCGATGCCATAGCCGTTCTTGCCGACCGAGGCCAGTTCGCCGGTCAGGTCCATGAAGGCCAGCAGCGCCAGGAAGGCGACCAGCACGAACAGCACCGCCTGGGTGATCGAGACGGCGAAGTAACGCTGCAAGATTTTCATGTCGGGCCGCCATTGCAGCGCGCGCGCTTGAACGAGGCCAGCCAGACCAATGGGTGGTAACGGTGGTTCGGGTTGAGGCGCCAGGCGAACAGGCCGAGCACGACCAGCCCGGCCAGCGCGTGCAAGGGCCACCAGGCCGCGCCGAACGAGATGCGCTCCTGCTTGACGCTCGCTTCGGCCAGTTTGATCAGGTTGTTATAGGTGAAGAAAATCAGCAGCGCGATGATCAGGTTGGCCGAGCTGCCGGCGCGCGGATTGACGAAGCCGAGCGGAATGGCGAGCAGCATCAGCACCAGGCAGGTGAGCGGCGAGGCGATGCGCCACAGCAGTTCGGCCCTCGTGAACGGGGTCGGTTTGATCAGCAACTCCGCGGTCGGCATGGCGTCGACGCCGGCGCCGGCGCCGGCCCGCCGCGCCTTGGCCGCGACGCGCATGGTGTAGCGTTCGAATTCCATGGTCTGGAAGTCGGACCGGCCCGGCACGCCCTGGTAGCGGCGGCCGTTCTTCAGCACCAGGAAGCGTTCGCCGTCGGCGCTGGTGTCGATCGCGCCCTCGCGCGCGACGACCACCGCGGTGCCGTTCTGGTCGACCGTGTTGACGAATACGTTTTGCACGTTGGCCGACTCGCCGCTGATGCCCTCGACGAAAAACACCCGGTTGCTGGCCGCCGATTCGCGGAACTGGCCGGGCGCCACTTTTTGCAGGTCTTCGCGCTTTTCGAAGCGCTCGATGTATTCGGCGCTCTTTTGCTTGGCCCACGGCGTGGCCACCAGGCTGAGCACGGCGGTCAGCAGCACCAGCGGCAAGCCGAAGCCGAGCACCGGGCGGATCCAGCGCGCCAGGCTCAGGCCGGAGGCCAGCCAGACCACCATTTCGGAATCGCGGTAGCTGCGCGTGACGGCCATCAAGACGGCGATGAAGCCGGTCAGGATCAGGATGGTGGGCAGGTAGTTCAAGGTGGCGAAGGCGATCAGGGCCAGCACGTCGCTCGAGGCGACCCGCCCGCCGGCCGCCTTGCCAAGTATCGTGATCAACGTCCAGGTCACGATGATCGTAAACAACACCGTGAAAGTCGCCCCGGCGGTACTGGCCAATTCCCGCTGAAGGGCACGTTGAAAGATCATTCGAAGTTTATAATTCGTTGCTGTGAGGTTAAGGTAAGTCAGAGGCAAGTCAAATACAGCGCAAATGGTCAACGAAAAACGGAGAAGCAAATGGACTTTAGCATAAAAGCATTCGATACAAAGACACCCATCGCGTCGGTCAAAACAGGCTGCGTCGCCGTTGCCGTCTATGAAAACAAGCGGCTTTCGGCGGCGGCCCAAGGGCTCGACGGCGCGGGTGAGATCTCGTCTGCGGTGAAGTCCGGCGATATCAGCGGCAAGCCCGGCAGCACGCTGCTGCTGCGCGGCCTGAAGGGCGTCAGCGCCGAGCGCGTTTTGCTCGTTGGCATGGGCAGCGACGACGCCGTCAGCGACAAGCATTTCGCCAGCGCCGCGCAAGCCGCGCTCAAGGCTTTTGCCGGCCTCGGCGCCGCGGACGCCATTATCGCATTACCGATGACCGAAGTGAAAGAGCGCGATGTCGCCTGGGCGATCCGCTGCGTGGTCCAGGCCGCGCACGACAACGGCTATCGCAGCGACAGCCAGAAGAGCAAGAAAGAGCCGGCGCCGCAGGGCGTCAAGAAGATCGCGCTGGCGCTGCCGGCGACAAACGGCAACAAGCTGGCGCTGGCGCAGGCGCGCGCGATCGCCAACGGCATGGATCTGACGCGCGAGCTGGGCAATTTGCCGGCCAATGTGTGCACCCCGACCTATCTGGCCGACAGCGCCAAGACGATGGCCAAGGATTACGGCTTCGAGGCGCAGGTGCTCGATCGCAAGCAGCTCGAGGCGCTCAAGATGGGCAGTTTCCTGTCGGTCGCCCGCGGCAGCGAGGAGCCGCCGAAATTCATCGTGCTCAAGCACATGGGCGGCAAGGCCAAGGACGCGCCGGTGGTGCTCGTCGGCAAGGGCGTGACCTTCGACAGCGGCGGCATTTCGATCAAGCCGGGCGCCGCGATGGACGAGATGAAATACGATATGGGCGGCGCGGCGGCGGTGCTGGGCACCATGCGCGCGGTGGGCGAAATGAAGTTGAAGCTCAATGTGATCGGCATCATCGCCAGCTGCGAGAACATGCCGTCGGGCCGGGCCACCAAGCCGGGCGACATCGTCACCTCGATGAACGGGCTGACCATCGAGGTGCTCAACACCGACGCCGAAGGGCGCCTGCTGCTGTGCGACGCGCTGACCTACGCCGAGCGCTACAACCCGGCCGTGGTGGTCGACATCGCCACCCTCACCGGGGCCTGCGTCGTGGCGCTGGGCCACCATCACAGCGGCTTGTTCACCCGCAACGACGCGGTGCACGACAAGCTGGCCGACGAGTTGCTCGCGGCCGGCAAGCGCGCCAGCGACAGCGCCTGGCGCATGCCGGTCGACGAGGCCTACAACGAGCAGCTGAAATCGAATTTCGCCGACCTGGCCAACATCGGCTCGCCCGGCGGCGGCGCGGCGACGGCGGCCGCCTTCCTGGAAAACTTCACCCGCAAGTACACCTGGGCCCACCTCGACATCGCCGGCACGGCCTGGAAGTCCGGCGGCGCGAAAGGCGCCACCGGCCGTCCGGTGCCATTGCTGGCGAACTTCCTCATCAATCGCGCCTGATCGGCCCCCTGATCAAACGGACCTGATCAGGCCGGCCGCTCCGATCAAGGCCCGGCCGGGTCGGTCATATCCCGCCCAAAGTTGACCGGCTTGCGCGCCGGCGCCGGCGCCGGCGCCAGCTCGCCGAACTTGCGCAGCACGATCGTCAGCGTGGCCGGATAATCGAATCCGGCGCCGCTGTTGTGGTCGACGATAAAGCCGAGGCCGCCAGTGGCGATGTTGGCCCACTGGACGCTGCCGAAGGCCGGCTCAAAGCTTTCCGATCCCCAGCCGGCGCCCGCCTTCTTGCAGTCGACCAGCAGCGGGGTGCTGCTTTTCTGGATCGTCACGCGCCCCGGCGCATTGACGAACCAGCGCCCGGCGTCGTTGGCGAGCACGCAGCCGACACCCGGCAGCATGCGGTGATCCTGAATGGTTTGCACCAGCACTTCCTGCTGGTTCGATTCGATCAGGGTGGCGCAGCCAGCATTGATGGCCAGGATGCCGATGGCGAGATAACGCAACATAGGGGGACTTTCAGGAGGCCGGCTCGAGGCGGCGCAATGGCGCTAGCGCAGCGGCACCGGCGTACTGGCCGGCACGGCGACTGCGGTGACGCTGTTTTTCGGACTGCCATCGATCAGCCGGTCGGAGTAGACCAGGTAGACCAAGGCGTTGCGCTTGACGTCTACCATGCGCACGACGCGCACATGCTTGAAAAAAATCGAGGCTCTTTCGGAGAAGACTTCTTCTTGCTGCGGCAACTTGGCGCCGAAACGGATCGGGCCCACCTGCCGGCAGGCGACCGAGGCGTCGGCGGTGTCTTCGGCCAGCCCCAGCGCGCCCTTGACGCCGCCGGTCTTGGCGCGCGACAGATAGCAGCTCACGCCGCCGACCTTGGGATCGTCAAACACTTCGACCATCACCTTGTGGTCCGGGCCGATCAGTTTGAAGGCGGTATCGACCGAGCCGACGGTCTCGGCGCCGGCGGCGCCGCAGAGCAGCCAAGCGGCCAGCCAAACGCGCCGGCGGCGCTGCCGGAGTGGCGGCAACGCGCTCAATTGATGGGCGCGAAACGCTGGACCATCACGCCGTCGACGTCGATGAGCTGGAAGAACACATCTTTTGGACGAATCCAGAGCGAGCCGTCGGTGGCGCGGTAGACCACCATCGGGGTCAGATCCGCCTCCAACGTCGCTTCGCACACCAGTTCGTAGATTCCGCCCTTGTAGTGCCGATAGCGCATGCCCCGCTCCATTTCGTCTTGTCGATCAGTCGTCGAGCGGTTGATCCGCCAGCGCCTTGCGCTTTTTCTTCAGGCTCTGCACGACCTTGACGATGCCCTCCATGCCATCGCTGCCACCCATCTGGGTGAACGCTTCCAGCACCTCGTTGAGCACCTGGTTGCGCACGGCCGCCTCGTCCGACGAAATGGCCGGCGCGCGGGGTGCGCGCGCACGCGTGCTCTGGGCCGGCTTCTGGCCCGCAGTCTTGGCATTTTTGCCGTGCGTTAAAGCGGCCTGCCAGATCACCCAGCGGCGCTGGGTTTCAAAGATCAGGTACTCTTCCGGCTTATCTTCACGCCGCCGCACAATGTGGCCGTCACCCTGCGCCCACACTTCGAATGTAGTTCGCATTTTCTCCCTTTACCTATGCTTCACGCATGTCTGAATTGAGATTGTAAAAATTCAAAAAACCCTGATTAAACAAGCAGCCGCATCACGCGCCAGAGGCAGCGCCGAACAGACTGCATGGCCGCCCGACTCTGAGCTTGACTGGATACCATTGAATTTTGGCACCAATCTTGCAAATATGCAATAGTATTTCCACTCAGGAATGAAAATTTTGTGTCTTTCGGCAATAAAGTTATTGTCTCATAACATTGCATTTAATGATATCGCGGCATGTATTTGTGTGCACAAGCAAGATTTTTCGCCGCCCCGGCGCGCGCGCCGAAAACGCTCGGCCAGCTTTGCCTGGAAAACAGTTTATTTTAAATCAATAAGATTTACAACCACCAACATTCGCAGTCGCCCCCGGCGGCCCTGGCCACCCCCGGGCCGCCGCTTGCGGTAAGATGCGCAGCATCGATCCCCCCAAGGACGCCGGCGGTGATCCCGCGCGGCGCCCCGCCCCAGAAGGAAGTTCAAGCATGAAATTAGCCACATGGAATGTCAACTCGCTCAAGGTGCGGCTGCCGCATGTGCTGCAGTGGCTGGCCGACAATCCGGTCGACGTGTTGTGCCTGCAAGAGACCAAAATGACCGACGACCTGTTTCCACTGGCCGCAATCGAGGCGGCCGGCTACCAAGCCGTGTTCAGCGGCCAGAAAACCTACAATGGCGTGGCGATCCTGTCGAAGCTGCCGCTCACCGATGTGGTCAAGAACAATCCGCGCTATGACGACTTGCAGCAGCGCATCCTGGCAGCCACCGTCGACGGCGTGCGCGTCGTGTGCGCCTATGTGCCGAACGGCCAGGCGGTCGATTCGGACAAGTACGCCTACAAGCTGGGCTGGCTGGAGGCGCTGCGCGTGTGGCTGGCCGAGGAGGCGCTGACGCATGCCGAACTGGTGGTCGCGGGCGACTACAATATTGCGCCGGAGGACCGCGACGTCCACGACCCTCTGGCCTGGGCCGGCCAGGTGCTGGTGTCGGAGCGCGAGCGCGCCGCGCTCAGCGGCTTGCTCGGCATCGGCCTGCGGGACGCGTTCCGTCTTTTCGAGCAAGCGGAAAAGTCCTTTAGCTGGTGGGATTACCGCCAGTTGGGCTTTCGCTTGAACAAGGGATTGCGGATCGACCACATCTTGCTGTCGGGGCCTTTGGCGGCGCGCTGCAGCGCCTGCGTGATCGACCGCGCGCCGCGCAAATGGGAGCAGCCCTCCGATCACGCGCCGGTCGTCGCCACCATCGGCGCGCGCCCGGCCTGAGCGGGTAAATCGCAGGCGGCGCTACTGGTTTTCCAGCAGGCGCTGGGCCTCGGCCTGCGGCACCGGCTTCGAAAACAGGTAGCCTTGGGCGTACTGGCAGCCTTGCGCGTTGAGCAGCGCGAACTGGGACTCGGTCTCCACCCCTTCGGCCACCGCCGACAGTTGCAGGCTGGCCGACAGGGCCAGGATCGCCGCGACGATGGCGCGATCCTCGCTGCTCTCCTCGAGATCCTTGACGAAGGCGCGATCGATCTTGATCTTCTTGACCGGAAAACGCTTCAGATAGGCCAGGCTGGAGTAGCCGGTGCCGAAATCGTCGATCGAGAGCCGGATGCCCATGTCATTGATCTGGCCGAGGATTTCGAGGGTCTGCTCGCCATGCTGCATCAGCGCCGTTTCGGTGATCTCAAATTCGAGCATGGCCGGGTCGATGCCGGTTTCGTCGAGAATGTTGCGGATCGATTCGATCAGCCCGCGGTGCATGAACTGCCGCGGCGACAGGTTGACAGCCAGCGGCACCGGCTGCAGGCCCAGGCGCAGCCAGGCCATGTTCTGCTCGCAGGCGCGGCGGATCACCCAGGCGCCGATTGGCACGATCAGGCCGTTGTCTTCGATGATGGGGATGAATTGGTCGGGCATCACCAGCCCGTGCTCCGGACGGCGCCAGCGCAGCAGCACTTCCATCGTGTGCAGGCGGCGCGAGCCGACATCGATGATCGGCTGATAAAACAACTCGAATTGTTCGAGCGCGAGCGCGCTACGCAAATTGCTTTCCAGCTCGAAATGCTGGGCCGCGGCTTGATTCATGCGCTGCGTGAAGAACTGGTAATTGTTGCGTCCGCTCGCCTTGGCGTGGTACATGGCCGCGTCGGCGTGGCGCATCAGGGTGTCGACGTCCTGACCGTCGTCGGGATAGATGCAAACGCCGATCGACGGCGTGATGTGCAGCGTATGCTCCTCGAGGGGGAACGGGGCGGCCAGCGCGGCGATGATTTTTTCCGCCACCTGCCCGGCCTCCTCGGCGTTGCGCAGTCCCGGCGCGAGCACCACGAATTCGTCGCCGCCGAGCCGCGCCACGGTGTCGCTGGCGCGCACGGCGTGACTGAGGCGGCGCGCCACTTCCTTCAGCAGATGGTCGCCCGTCATGTGGCCGAGCGAATCGTTGATGGTCTTGAAGCGGTCGAGATCGAGGAACATCACCGCCAGATGGCGCTTCGAGCGCTGCGCCGACAACATCGCCCGGTCAAGCCGGTCCGACAGCAAAATGCGGTTCGGCAGGCCGGTCAGGCTGTCGTGGTAGGCCATGTGCTGGACGCGCGCCTCGGCCTGGCGCCGCTCGACGATTTCGCCTTGCAACAGAGCATTGGCGCCGGCCAGCTCGGCGGTGCGTTCGAGCACCCGCACCTCGAGTTCGTCGCGCGCCAGGCGCACCGCCTCGGCCGCCTCGCGGCGCGCCGTGACGTCGTCCACCAGCCACACCGAGCGCCCCTTCGGCTGATTCATGTCGAACGGGCGGCCCGACAGGCGGGCCCAGAAGAAGCTGCCATCCTTGCGCGCCAGCCGGTATTCGGCCATGTGGACCCGGCCGGCGCAGAAATCGCGCGCCGTTTCGCGCCGCGCCGCGTCCCATGCCTCGAGGTCGGGATACAGCGCCTGCACCGACAGGCCGGGTATGCCGCCCGGCGGATAGCCGAACAACTCCTCCATCTTGGCGTTGCAGCTCAGGTTGTAGCCGTTTTCGGTGACGGCGATGCCGAGCACGGCGCTGTCGAGGATGGCCTGGTTTTCCAGCAGCGCGTTGCGCAGCGATTCTTCGGCGCGCTTTTGTTCGGTGCGGTCTTCGATGATCCAGATCGTGCCTTGCGACGGATCGTCCGGATTGACGACGTAGGCGATCAGCTGGGTCCACAAGGTGGTGTTGTCTTTGCGCCGCAATTCGACTTCGGTCTGGAACGGCTTGCCCTTCGACAGCAAGGGCGTGGCGGCGGCGCCCAGTTCATCGTAGGCCTGCTGCGACACGTATAGCGCGCTGCCCGGCAAGCCCAGGCCCTCGTCGCCCTCGTAGCCGAACATATCGCCAAAGCCGCGGTTGTAGCGCATCAAGGTGCGGTTTTTGGTGAACAGGATGCCGACCGAGGCGTTGGTCATGATCGCCTCCACCTCCATCCGGGTCTGGCGGCTCTCGCTGATGTCTTCCAAAATCCAGATGGTGCCGTCCTTGCTGTGTTCCTGATCGACGGCCTTGGCCCTGACCCGGCACCAGAACAGGCTGCCGTCCTTTTGGCGAAACAGATATTCGCTCTTCTCGAACGGTTGCCCCGCGCCGAGCAAAGGGCCGGCTTCCTGGCCGAACTGCGCGTAGACTTCGGGCGAGGGAAACAACACGGCGGCCGGCGTGCCGGCCAGCTCGGCGCGCTGGTAGCCGAACATTTCGGCAAAGCGCGGATTGCAGCTCAGCATGACGCCGAACCGGGTGAACAAAATGCCGACGGCGGCGTTTTCGAGGATGGCTTGCTGTTCCAACAGCGTCTGGCGCAGGGCCATCTGGTCGCGCTGGAAGGCGCTGACGTCGTTAAAGACGACCGTCGCGCCGCGCCGCCCGCCGGCCCCGCTCCACGGCTTGCCCCAAACTTGCACCGCCACGGCGGCGCCCGCGGCGCCATCGAGGGTACCGTCCCAGGGCCGCGCGGCGTTGTCCACGCCATCGTCGTCGGCGAGTGCGCACAGATGGGCGAGCGCGGCCGCTCGCGCCTCGTCCGTAAAGCACTCGGATAGATGGCGCCCGCCCGGGTCCCGCCCAAGCAGTTGCCCCAGAGCTTCATTGGCGGCGATCACCCGTCCCTCGCCATCGCAGGCGCAAGCCGGCAATCCGATCAGTTGTAACGCGTCGGCGATGAAGTCGGGTTGTATCGGAGTTCGTTTCATGGGTACCAGTGCAACAGTTCAAGGCATACGGCCGACATTCTACAATTGCATAGAGTCAAGATCATAAACCACATTTAAGACATTTCGCACAGCGCCCCGGTCCGGATCGAAAAAGAATTTCTTATTGTAACTGTCAGCGAATCCCCGTCTTGACGAACCACTTCGTTATAGATCGATGATTTTGCGGAGCAGGCCAGGCGAGACGCGCCATTGTTCGCCGTCGCATAGGAGGGAGCAGGTTTTTGTATTGATGCGCGTGATGGTGCCGATGCGCTCGCGCAGATGTTTGTCGGTGAACCCGGCCTTGTCGCCGAGCTTGAACGCGGTCGGATCGACGGCGCGGCGCGGAGCCGGTTGCGGCTGTTCAACGCGCTGCGCGGGGTCGGCAACGATGGCGGCGTATGGCAGCTTCCAGTGGATCCGGGTGGCGTCGTCCTGAACGGTGGCGTGGCTCGGCTGCAGTTGCAGCACGCGGCCCGGCGCGAGCGTGCCGCGCCGGTGGTCGTAATACATCACCTGCGCGCCGAGATGCAAATGGCGGCGGACCTCAAGGACGCGCCTCGGGTCGGACAGCATCTGGTCGATTGCCAGGTTCAGTTGATACAGGTCGAGGGTGGGAGCGTTGCGCAGGGCGTCAAGTAAGCGGGAATCCATTCCCAAAGTCTACCGGTTTCGCCCAGTTCCGGGTAGTGCCAGGGGTAGCAGTTCGGCGACGCGATTGGAGGCATGCGCCGGCAGCCGGGTCAGCGCGTCCTTGAGCCATGCATACGGATTGAGTCCGTTCAGTTTGGCGGTTCCGAGCAGCGACTACATCGTCGCCGCAGCCCGGCCGCCACGCGCCGAGCCGGCAAACAGATAATTGGATCTGCCAACCGCGATCGGGCCGATGCACCGCTCCATGGGGTTGTTATCCGGTACCAGCACGCCATTCTCCGTGTAGCGCACCAGCGCCGTCCAGTTCCGCAACGCGTAGCCGAACGCCTGCGCCAGCGGCGACTGCGGAAGCAGTTGCGCAACGTGGCCTTCGAGCCAGCTGCGCAGATTCGCCAGAAGGGGCACGGCCTGCGCCTGCCGGGCCGCATGCCTGTGATCCGGCGACAAAGCCTTGACCGACGTC
>JACMLV010000073.1 GCA_014379395.1 Burkholderiaceae bacterium | reverse complement strand
GTGTTCGCCGAATCGCAATTGCCCGACCAAGCCTCCGAGATCGAGAAGCGCCGTTTTGACGAAGGGCAAGGCGGCGTGCTGACGCCGGTGATGTGCGTCGATAAATTGCCATCCGAAATAGGAAGTTTCGCCGATTTGGTCCAGGAATCGCAGTCAACCGGGCAGAACTGGGATATCATGTTTGCCGCTGTGCTTTCCGGGCGCGCCGGCGTCGCGCCCGCCAGCGAAGCAGCCGAGCAGGCCTTCAAGAAAATGATCGACGCGATCCATCAGGGCGCCGTCAGCAGCTTCCTGGCGTTTAACCGCGCCGGCGAGTTGCTGCAGTTTTCTTGAGCGCAAAGTAAGGGATGACGGGGGCGCCGGCTAGGAGCCTGTCGGACTTAGGGAGTCGAAGCGAAAAAATAACTGGGCGAGGCCAGATTTTGACGGTTTCGCAGTGCCAATAGCGAGCTATTGGCCGAGAAAACGGCGAAATATGGACCGTCCTGGTATTTTTGCAGCCGACGAGCCTAAGTCCGACAGACTCCTGGGCCGCGCCGCCGGCATCTCACAGTAAAAATCAGGACATGACTATGACTCTTCCCTTGCCAGATATCGAAATTTCCGAAGAATTGATCCGCAAATTCGACAAATCCGGCCCGCGCTACACCTCCTATCCGACCGCGGACCGTTTTCACGCCGACTTCACCGACCAGTCGTACCACGTCTACCTCGAGCAGCGCGCCAACAAGACCGACAATCCGCCGCTGTCGATCTACGTGCACCTGCCGTTTTGCGAATCGCTGTGCTATTTCTGCGCATGCAACAAGATCATCACCCGCGACCACGGCCGCTCGGCCGAGTATCTGCGCTATCTGGGCAAGGAGATGGCGCTGGTGGCCGCGCGCATCGGCCCGGACCGCAAGGCGGTGCAACTGCACCTGGGCGGCGGCACGCCGACCTTCCTCAGCCCGGACGAGCTGCGCGAGCTGATGCGCCTGATCCGCAGCCATTTCACCTTCACCGAGGACGCCGAGCTGGGCGTGGAGATCGATCCGCGCACCGTCAAGCCGGGCACACTGGAAATGCTGGCCGAGCTGGGCTTCAACCGCAACAGCTTCGGCGTGCAGGACTTCGATCCGGCCGTGCAGCAATCGGTCAACCGCATCCAGCCCTACGAAATGGTCGAGGCGGCCGTCATCGAAAGCCGCAAGTCCGGCTTCGAATCGGTCAACGCCGACCTGATCTACGGCCTCCCGAAGCAGACCATGGAAAGCTTCTCCGGCACGCTCGACAAGCTGATCGCGTTAAAACCGGACCGCATCGCGCTCTACAACTACGCCCACCTGCCGGCCCGCTTCAAGGCACAGCGCCAGATCGTCACCGAGGAATTGCCGTCGGCCGAGGCGCGCCTGCAGATTTTCCTGATGTCGATGCGGCGCCTGCTCGACGCCGGCTACGTCTACATCGGCCTGGACCACTTCTCGCTGCCGAACGACGAGCTCAACCTGGCGCGCCAGGACGGCAGCCTGCACCGCAACTTCCAGGGCTACACGACGCGCTCGGAATGCGACCTGATCGGCCTGGGCGTGTCGGCGATCAGCAAGGTCGGCAGTTCCTACAGCCAGGCCGTGCGCACCGTCACCGCCTACTACCAGAGCCTCGACGCCGACCGCCTGCCGATCGAAAAGGGTTTCGACCTGAGCGCCGACGACCTGCTGCGGCGCGATATCATCATGACCCTGATGTGCAGCATGTCGGTTGAATTCGACGTCATCAATCGCACCTATGGGATTGATTTCCTTAGCTATTTCGCCGAGGAGCTCGAGCTGCTCAAGCAATACCGGGAGGCCGGCCTGATCACCATCGACGCCGGTTCGATCGGCGTCACGCGCAAGGGGCGCCTGTTCGTGCGCGCCAGCGGCATGGTGTTCGACAAGTATCTGCGCCAGCCGAACACCTCGACTTTTTCGAAGTTGATTTAACGAAGCTGGCATAAAAACAGTATGACCAGCATCGCGCCGGGACGGCTGCCGTCACCGGCGCGATGCATTTAATTTAAACATTCAAGACCGCGCGATCGCGGCAACCGCGCCCGGCGAACGGGGCGGTTCGAGGAGAAAACGACATGCACAACTTAGAGAACGTGGCAATCGCCCTGGCCGCGCCACAGGATATTTCCACCGAAGTGCTGATCGAGAAGTACGCCAAGGGCGACGAGACCAGCATCGGGGAAGTGCTGGCGCGGGTCGCCAAGGCGCTGGCCGAGGTGGAGACGCCGAAGACGCGCAAGAAGCACGCCGACGATTTCCTGTGGGCCATGCAGCACGGCTTCATTCCGGCCGGGCGCGTGTGCAGCGCCGCCGGCACCAGCTTGCAAAGCACCCTGATCAACTGCTTCGTGCAGCCGGTCGGCGACTCGATCACCGAATCGGTGAACGGCAAGCCGGGCATCTACCGCGCGCTGGCCCAGGCGGCCGAGACGATGCGCCGCGGCGGCGGCGTCGGCTACAACTTCTCCGCGATCCGCCCGAAGGGCGCGCGCGTGAAGGGCACCGGCAGCAGCGCCTCCGGCCCGATCTCCTACATGAAGGTGTTCGACCGCTCGTGCGAGACGGTCGAATCGGCCGGCGCGCGCCGCGGCGCCCAGATGGCGGTGCTCAACGTCGACCATCCGGACATCCTCGACTTCATCACCGTCAAGCAGGAGCGCGGCCAACTGAATAACTTCAACGTCTCGGTCGGCGTGTCCGACGCCTTCATGCGCGCGGTCGACGCCGACGCCGAATTCGAGCTGGCCCACGTGGCCGAGCCGAACGCCGAGATCAAGCGCGCCGGCGCCTACCTGCGCGAGGACGGCAAGTGGGCCTACCGCAAGGTGCGGGCGCGCGAGGTGTGGGACCTGATCATGCAAAGCACCTACGCCGCGGCCGAGCCGGGCGTGCTCTACATGGACCGCGTCAACCAGGAGAACAACCTCGCCTACTGCGAAGTGATCGAGGCCACCAACCCGTGCGGCGAGCAGCCGCTGCCGGACTACGGCTGCTGCTGCCTGGGCAGCCTGAACCTGACCGCCTACGTCACCGACGCGTTCTCGCCGGAAGCCAAGTTCTCCTTCGAACAACTGGCGCAAGTGACGGCGATCGCCGTGCGCATGCTCGACAACGTCCTGATCTCGACCAAGTGGCCGCTTGAGGAGCAGGAGCGCGAAGCGTCCGACAAGCGCCGCCTCGGCATCGGCTTCACCGGTTTGGGCGACGCCCTGATCATGCTCGGCATCCGCTACGACTCCGAGGCCGGCCGCGCGCTGGCGGCGCAAATCGCCGAGGCGATGCGCGACGCCGCCTACGGCGGCTCGGTCGAGCTGGCCAAGGAGCGCGGCGCCTTCCCGCTGCTCGACACGGAAAAATACCTGCAGGGCGGCTTCGCCTCGCGCCTGCCGGAGTCGCTGAAAAGCGCGATCCGCCAGAACGGCATCCGCAATTCGCACCTGACCTCGATCGCGCCGACCGGCACCATCTCGCTCGCCTTCGCCGACAACGCCTCGAACGGCATCGAGCCGCCGTTCTCCTGGTTCTACAAGCGCACCAAGCGCATGGCCGACGGCAGCAAGAAGGATTACGTGGTCGAAGACCACGCCTACCGCGTCTACCGCGCGCTGGGCCACGACGTCAACAACCTGCCGGAAGCGTTCGTCTCGGCGCTCGACATCTCGGCCCTTGACCACATGCTGATGGTGGCCGTGGTCGCCCCGTTCGTCGACGCGGCCATCTCGAAGACCGTCAACGTGCCGGAAGACTATCCGTACGCCGAGTTCAAGAACCTGTACATGGAAGCCTGGCGCAAGGGCCTGAAGGGCATCACGACCTATCGCCCGAACAGTATTCTCGGCGCGGTGCTGTCGGTGCCCTCGACCGCCACCCCGACCGCCACCCCGGAACCGATCACCCTGTCCGAGCAGGACAAGCGCCTGGTGCTGACCGACGTCGCCAAATCGCCGCCGCTGGCGTCCCTGCGCTGGCCGTCGCGTCCGAGCCTGCCGGCCGGCGCCACCGCCTGGATCAGCGGCACCATCCAGGCGCCGCAGGGCGAATTCGCGGTCGCCGTGTCGGAGCAGTCCGGCGTGCCGTTCGAAGTGTGGGTGCTGGGCGGCCAGCCGCCGCGCGGCCTGGACGCGATCGCCAAGACCCTGTCGGCCGACATGCGCGCCAACGACCGCGGCTGGCTGCGCAAGAAGCTGTCGATGCTGACCCACGCCTACGGCGACCCGTTCGAGATGGCGATGCCGCCGGACGGCGAGCTGGTGCAAGTGCCCAGCGCCACCGCCGCGTTGGCCAAGATGGTCGAGTGGCGCTACGACCAGCTGGGCGCGCTCGAATCGAAGCCGAACGACCAGACCCCGGTGCTCGACGCGCTGTTCGCCGCGCACGAGCCGAAGACCGGCACCGACGGCACGCTGGCCTGGGTGGCCGACGTGCGCAACCCGTCGACCGAGGATGATTTCGTGCTGATGCTCAAGGAACTGCAGATGCCCGACGGCAGCCGCCGGCCGTACAGCATGTGGCTGACCGGTGCCCATCCGCGCGCCCTGGACGGCCTGTGCAAGCTGCTCAGCCTGGACATGCGCGTGATCGATCCGGCCTGGCTCGGCATGAAGCTGCGCAAGCTGCTCGACTACGCCGAGCCGCGCGGCGACTTCCTGGCGCGCATTCCCGGCAGCGACAAGCAGGCCAGCTATCCGTCGACCGTGGCCTACGTCGCGCAACTGGTGATCCACCGCTACGCGATGCTCGGCATCCTGACCGAGCAGGGCTACCCGATCAACGTGATGGGCGTGGTGACCGACGAGCCGATCCGGCTGGCCAAGATCGGCCCGACCTTGTCGGGCAAGGTCTGCGGCGAGTGCGGCAACGCGACCGTGATCAAAAAGGACGGCTGCGACTTCTGCACCGCCTGCGGCGCCACCGGCAGCTGCGGCTAAGCGGGGCATTCCCGCCCCCGTGGGTTGCGGCATAAGCTGCAAGTCGTTTCTCGAAGCCCCCGGCGACCAAAGGATTGGTTGCCGGGGCTTTTTCATGTCCGCCGGCGAGGTTTCCTCGCTCGTCAGCCAGCGGCGCGGCGCGCGCCTGAACTTCCTTTACTCGCTATAAACTCCCTGTGCCGATGACATTCGATTTCCGCGACGCGTGCTCTGTGCGTCGTATTTTGCCTTTCGGGCAATCTCGATGAGAACGCCAAGTATTCGGGCCAGCCTTGTCGCGCTTGTCATTGGATGTGTTTTGCCCATCGCGATCGTCTCCGCATTTTTGATCTTTGATTTTTATAAGCGGGAACAAACCCGTCTCATCGCCGACAGCATCAGCCGGGCGCGCGCGATGATTTCCGTGATCGACGGGAAATTCGCCAGCACGCAATCGGCGCTCAGCGCGCTCGGCACCTCCCATCGCCTGGCGAGCGGCGACCTCGAAGGTTTCTATGGCCGGGCGCGGGAAGCGTTGAAGAGCATGCGGGTCGACAGCATCGTGGTGGCCGACGCCAGTGGTCAATTGCTTCTTTCCACTCGCCGCCCCTACGGCGAAGCGCTGCCCGAGATGGCCAACCGGGCGCATTTGGCGCGCGTGTTGGAAACCGGCCAGGCGAGTGTTTCCGACTTGTATATCGGCGCCATCATGGGCAGCTTCATCTACTCGGTCTCGGTTCCTGTGCGGCGCGGCGAGCGGACGATGTTGTTGTTGAACGCGAGCTCCGCGCCGAGCCGGCTGTCGGGCATATTGACGGAGCAAAAATTACCGGACAGCTGGCGGGCGGCCATCGTGGACGGCGCCGGCACCATTGTCGCCCGAACCCATGACTTGGGTAAGTTTCTCGGCAAGAAAGTCAATCCGGATCTGCTGTCGCGTATGGATAGTGCGGACGAGGGCGGTTTTAAAAGCAGGACCCTGGATGGCATTCCGGTCATCACCGTCTATAGCCGCTCGCCAACGACGCGCTGGTCGGTGGTGCTGGGAATGCCCCTGGCGGAACTGACGATAGGCTTGCGGCAAACCCTGATCTGGCTGATCGTCGCGACGATCGCCGCCTTGGGCATCGGCATCGCGCTGGCCTGGTTCATTGGCGGGCGCGTGGCCCGCTCCATCACCGCGCTGGCCCAGCCCGTCATGGCGCTCGGCTCCGGCGAGTTGCCGACCATTCCGCGCCTGTATTTCAAGGAGGCCAACGCCATCGGCGAAACCTTGCTCAATGCCGCCGCCTCCTTGCATAAAGCGAAATACGAGGCGCATCACGACGCGTTGACCGGGCTGCCGAATCGCACGCTGTTTCATTTTTTCGTCCAGCAGCATTTAACGCTTTGTCAGCGCAACAAGACCGAGCTGGCTATTTTGTATATCGATTTGGATGGCTTTAAATTGGTCAACGACACGCATGGCCACGCGGTCGGCGATCAACTGTTGCGGCAGGTGGCGACCAGGCTAACGAGCGCGATCCGGGATTCGGATATCGCGGCGCGCCTCGGCGGCGACGAATTTGCCATCGCGCTGGTTCAATCGAACTTGGAAAACGCGGCGGCCTTCTCCATGCGCCTCATCGAGATACTCTCCGCGCCTTATCAGCTGGACGATATCGGCGCGGCGATCTCGGCCAGCATCGGCATCGCCGCTTATCCGGTGACGGAAAGGGACAGCGACATGCTGTTGAAAAAGGCCGATCAAGCGATGTACAAGGCCAAATCGCTTGGCAAGCGGCGGTTTTGCATCGGGGCGTAGCCCGGCGGCGGCGCCGTTGCCGGCGGTGGCGCTTGACATTGACATTTGCACACCACTGTAATATTTTGCACGGTTGCATCTTCTTCGCGGATGCGCATCGTTCCCGATCCTGAGCCCGCCCGCGCCAGAAAACATGCAACAACACCGCCGCCCCTCGATCCGCTCCCGACTCGCCTTGCTGGTGGCGGCGTGCATCGTGCCGGCGTTGCTGATGGCGGTGACGCTCATTTCTTACAACTATCATCAAGCGCGCAAGCAGCTCGAGCAAAACGCGGTGATGACCGCCCGTGCCATGGCCTCGGTGCTCGACAAGGAATTCGCCATCGCCGAGGCGACGCTGACGACCTTGGCGACATCGGTCAACCTGGAGCGCGACGATTTCGCCGCCTTCGACGAGCAGGCCCGCGAGGTGCTGCGCGGGCAAAGGGTCAATAACATCGTCCTCGGCGATATCAACGGCAGGCAGTACATCAACACCTTGCGGCCCTTTGGCGAGGCGCTTCCGCAAGAAAATCCCAATCCACCTTTGAAACGGGTGAGCGAGAGCGGCCGGCCGGCCATCTCCGATTTGTTCATGGGGCCCGTCTCCAAGCGTTTCGCCGCCGCGATCGGGGTGCCTGTGCGGCGCGCGGGCGCTGCCCCTTATTGCCTGAGCGCCAGCATTTTCACGGAAAATTTCGGCAAGCTACTGACTCTGCAAGGCCTGCCGCCCGATTGGATCGCCGTCACCCTCGACAAGACCGGCGTGATCGTCGCGCGCACCCACGAGATGCAGCGCTTCGTCGGCCAGAAGGCGGTGCCGGAATTGCTGGGCCAGTTGGCCAAGATGGACGAGGGCGTGTTCGAAGGCTTGTCGAAGGACGGCATTCCGGTCTTTGGCGCGTTCAGCCGCGCGTCCAATTCCGGCTGGGCGGTGGCGATCGGGATTCCGCAGAACCACATGAGCACCAAGTTGCGGCAGACCTTTTTATGGCTGGTGCTGGCCACCTTGCTGATCCTGATCGGCAGCCTGTCCTGCGCCTGGATGATCGGCGGCACGATCGCCCGTTCGGTGCGCGGCCTGGTGGCGCCGGCGCTCGCCCTCGGGGCCGGCAAGGCGATCGAGACGCCGACCTTCAATTTGCGCGAAGCGGACGAGGTCGGCGCCGCGCTGACCCAGGCCCAGGCCATGCTGCGCCAGGCGCAGTACCAGGCCAACCACGATGTGTTGACCGGGTTGGCGAACCGGGCGCTGTTGATCGAGATCCTCGACCAGCAACTGGTTCTGTGCGAGCGGAATCACAGCCATCTGGCCGTCCTGTACATCGATCTGGACGGGTTCAAGCAGGTCAACGATGAAAACGGCCACGCCGTCGGCGACAAGCTGTTGCAAGGCGTCGCCGAACGCTTCACCGCCGCCATCCGCAAGTCGGACGTGGCGGCGCGCTTCGGCGGCGACGAGTTCGCCGTGGTGCTGGTCGACACCAGCGCGGAGGCGGCCGCCGCGGTCGCCGCCAAGCTGCTCGAGAGCCTGTCGGCGCCTTACCGGATCGACCAGCTGACGCTGGAAATTTCGGCCAGCATCGGCGTGGCGCACTATCCGCGCTCCGGGGCCAGCAGCAAAATCCTGCTGCACCGCGCCGACGATGCCATGTACCAGGCCAAGGCGATGGGCAAACGGCGGGTGGTGATGGCCGCCAGCTGAGCGAATAAATGCGGCGGCCTTTACCTGCGTACTTGATTTCTCTTTTTATTCCGAGTAAATATTTACTTTCGGTTAATAATAATTGACGATAAACAGTATAAATATTATACTGGTTGTTGCATCGTTGTTATCACTCACCGTTGTTGTAAATTTGCTTGACGCGCCATGGCGGCCCGGTTCTTGCCGCGCGTGGTCACGCCAGCTTCAAATGTCTCGGAAAAAAATGAATAATCATAAAAATATGCGCATTGGCACCCGTATGGGCATTGGCTTCGCCATCGTCCTGATCCTGTCCTTCCTGAGCACCGGCATCGCCCTGTGGCGCTTGCAGCACGTCGCCGAGGCCACCCACACGATGATGCAGCAGCCGTTGGCGAAGGAACGCATGATCGCCGACTGGTACCGTTACATTTACGCGGCCGTGCGCCGCACCGCGGCCATCGCCAAGAGTAGCGACGCCTCGCTGCCGGCCTTCTTCGCCGAGGACAGCGCGCTGACGGCCAAGGGCGCGTCCGAGATGCAAAAGAACGTCGAGCCGCTGCTGACGACGGACAAGGAAAAGGCCCTGTTCCAGGCCATCGGCGAGCGCCGCAAGGCGTATGTCGCCGCGCGCGACGCGATCGTCAAGGCCAAGGCCGAGGGCCGGCCGGAGGAGGCGAGCCGCCTGATCGACGAATCGTTCATGCCGGTGGCCAAGGTGTATCAGGAGCTGGTGCAGGAATTGCTCGAGAACCAGCGCAAGACGATCGACGAGACCTCCAGCCAGATCGAGGCCAGCTACCGCCAGAGCCGCGTCACGCTGATCACGCTCAGCCTGCTGGCCCTCGGCTGCGGCGTGCTCTGCACCAGCGTGCTGGTGCGCGGCCTGCTCAAGCAGCTGGGCGGCGAACCGGACTATGCGAGCCAGATCGCCAGCCGCATCGCCACCGGCGACCTGGCCGTGGCGGTGGAAACCAGGCCGGGCGACACCACCAGCCTGCTGTTTGCGATGAAGAGCATGCGCGACAGCCTGGCCGAGATCGTCGGCCAGGTGCGTAGCGGCACCGACACCATCGCCGCCGCGTCGGCCCAGATCGCCTCGGGCAATCAGGATCTGTCGGCCCGCACCGAGCAGCAAGCCAGCTCGCTCGAGCAGACCGCCTCGTCGATGGAGGAGTTGATCGCCACCGTCAAGACCAATGGCGACAACGCGCGCCAAGCCAATCAGATGGCCGCCTCCGCTTCGGAGATCGCCAGCAAGGGCGGCGCGGTGGTGTCCCAGGTGGTCGATACGATGGATTCGATCAACGCGTCGTCGAAGAAGATCGTCGACATCATCGGCGTCATCGACGGCATCGCGTTCCAGACCAACATCCTGGCCTTGAACGCGGCCGTCGAAGCGGCCCGGGCCGGCGAGCAGGGCCGCGGCTTCGCGGTCGTCGCCACCGAGGTGCGCAACCTGGCGCAGCGC
>JACMLV010000657.1 GCA_014379395.1 Burkholderiaceae bacterium | reverse complement strand
CGTTGCGGATCGACGCCCAGCGTGTCGATCAGGAACTCGATGATCTCCGAGCGCGGATTGGCCAGCGTCGGCTCGATCATCATGACGGCGGCCGACACCGCCAGCGCGCGTTCGCGGCTGGCCGTGTCGGGCAGCAGTTGGCCCAGGGCGTTGAGCGCCTCGACCGGCGCCACCGCCGTCAGGCGGGCTTGCTCCTTGAGCAGACGGTTCCAGTGGGCTTCCGTCATCGAACCGTTGAGCGTGCCGGACGGCAAGCGGGTCAGCAGGCGCGCCAGGCGCAGGCTGCGCCGCTCGAAGGCGCCGACCGAGGCCATGCCGGCCAGCACGATGCGGCACACCGCCTCGGCGAAGCCGCCGTCGCCGATCACCTCCAGCACCGCGTCGCGGAAACCGGCCAGCTCGGTCTGCGCCCTGGCGTGGGCGATGTCGGCGTCGGACTGGTCGGGCTTGAACCAGGCGCCCAGGCCCAGCGGGCCGTACAACGCGCGCGCCGAGGCCACCGTGAAATCGTTGCGCTGGTCGCGCACCTGGTTGAGCGTGGCGGTGATGCGCTGCGACATGACCTTTTCCAGCTTGCGCAGCGGATGGTCGTCGGCGATCGGGGCCCGCGTCGCGCGCGCCTGCTCGGCCTGGGCGCGGATGAACGGCGCCAGCGGCATCTTGTCCGAGACCAGCTCGCGTTGCAGGCGCATCGGGTGCAGCTTGCCCTTCGCATCGGACAGTTCGCGGTTGGCGAACAGCTTGACCCACGGCCGCATGTAGGTCTTGTAGATCGCCGCGTTCACTTCCGAGACCTTGCTGATGGTCGAGAACAGCGCCTCCTCGTCGCGCCCTTCCGGGTTCAGCGCGCGGATGTCGCCCATCGTGCGATGCTCGTAATGGACCGTGTAATTGCCCGGCTCGAGCTGATCCCAGCGCTGGATCTCGTTGCCGTCCTTGGCCTTGAGCTTCATTTCATACAGGCCCGGCGGCAGGCTCTCGATCACGTCGAGCGAGGTGACCAGCTGGTCGTGCTCCTTTCTCGCGATCTCGGCGCCGACGAAGATGCCCAGGTGGCCCACGCTCTCGTGCAGCACATAGACGATGGTGCGGCCGGCGGCGGCGATCAGGCGCTCGTCGCCCCAGGTGTCCATGATCCAGTCGAGCGCCTGCGGCGGCGGCGTGATGTTGTCGCCCCACGAGGCGAACACCAGCACCGGCGCCTTGATGTTGCGCAGGTCGATGTTGCGCTCGCCGGCCATGACGGCGCCGCGCGCCAGCTTGTTGCCGACGAACAGGTTCTCGACGATCGATTCGATTTCGGTGCCGGTCATGCGGAAGAAGCCGCCCCACCAGCGCTCGAACTCGAGGAAGCGCTCGGACTCGGTGTCGACCGACGACCAGAGGTTGTAATACTTGTTCCACAGCGTGTTGGCCGGGTTGAGCTTTTCAAAATTCTCGACCAGGTTGACGCCGTCGAAGCGGTCGGCGCCCAAGTCGCCGGCCAGCGAGGCCATCCAGGAGCCGCCCAGCGAGGCGCCGGAGTAGCGCATCGGATTGAGCTTCGAGCTGCCGGCCCAGTACGACAACGGCGCGCCCATGATCATCAGGGGGCCGAACAATTCGGGATGGACGGCGTCGAGCGCCATCATGGCCCAGCCGGCCTGGCAGTTGCCGATCACCACCGGCTTCGGGCTGTCCGGGTGGCGCTTGATGACCTCGCCAAGGAAGACCGCCTCGGCCTGCATCACCGTCATCAGGGTCTGGCCCTCCTCCGGCTCGGGGCGGAAGGTGACGAAGTAGACCGGGTGGCCGGCGTTCATCGCCATGCCGGCCTCGGAATCGGTCTTGAAGCCGCCGATCCCGGGTCCGTGCCCGGCGCGCGGATCGACCACCACCACCGGGCGCAGCTTCGGATTGACCGGCTTGGAAGCCGGGGGCAGCAGGCGCAGCAGCGCGTAATTGCACGGCTCGGGCAGGTCGTGGCCGTCGACCACCGTTTCGTGCTCGAACTTGAGCAGCGGCGGCGTGCCCTGCTCCAGATGCTTGGTGTAATTGTTGCCCCGGTTAATCAGCGTCTCCCAGAACAGGGCCGTGCGCTGCTGGGCGTCGAGCAGATAGGCGTTGACGTCGCCGGTGGCCGAGGTGGGCGTCTCCGATGGGCTGGCTTCTGCTTTGAGTCTCGTTGGGCGGCGTGCTACCATGATTTCTCCTCGTGAAAGTTGAACCTTATCACCATTTCCTATCGGACTCCACCGAAAGCGACGCGCAAATGGTGCCATGCAACAAATAATACCCAAGGACTGTCAAAACTTATGGATCTGAAAAGCCTGCTCGACAACCCTAGCAAACTGCCCACCATTCCGAAAGTCACCCAGCAATTAATCAAGAGCTTCAGCGACGACGACATCTCCATCGACGAGATCGCGCGCCAGCTGACGGCCGACCCGGTGCTGAGCGCCAAGCTGCTGCGGCTGGCCAACTCGGCCTATTTCCACGTCTCGCGCACCATCGGCACCGTCGACAGCGCGCTGCTCATGCTCGGCTTCGTCATGGTGCGCAACCTGGCCCTGGGCAACGGCATGGTGGCGGCCTTCCGCAACACGCCCGGCATGAATCTGAAGCAATTCTGGCGCTACAACCTGCACACCGCCTGCGCCTCGCGCTGGCTGGCGGTGACGAACGGCGTGAACGCCGACCTGATCTTCACGCTCGGCCTGCTGCACGGCATCGGCCAGTTGCAGATGCACAACGGGATGCCGGAGCAAATGCTCGAGATCGACAAGCAGATGAACGTGCTCGAGGCCGGGCGCGCCGCGCTCGAACGCGAGACGCTCGGTTTTCACTATGGCGACGTGTCGGCCGAACTGGCCAAGATGTGGAACTTCCCCGAACCCCTGATCGCCGCGCTGCGCGCCATCCCGGCCCCGCTCGAGGCCGAGGAGTTCTCCGAAGCGGCCGCCTGGGTCCACATGGGCGCCTGGCGCGCCCGCACCGAGGCGCTGGCCATGAGCGACGCGGAGGTGTTGGCCAGCTATCCGGCCGAAGTCGGCAAGCGGCTTGGCCTGGCGCCCGACTGGGTGCCGGCGCTGGCGCAGGAGTTCTATGGCATCGCCGCGCCGGCCATGCCGCCGCTGCGCGATTTGGCCGAGGGCCTGGACGCCATGCTCAGCTAAGAAGCGTCGAGCGTGTAAAAAACGGCGCTGCGGAACAAATCCGCGGCGCCGTTTTTGTAGGGTGGGCGGGGCCGCCGAGGCACGCTTTTGTGCCCACGCGGAAGCACGGCATGGGCACAAAAACCGTGCCCACGGTGGCCCCGCCCACCCGACTTTCCGGGTCTTGGAAGCGTCTGACGCTTCCTTGGTTCAGGCCAGCGCTTCCTTGGCCGCCTCTTCCGGCGTCAAGCCGTCATAAAAGAGATCGGTGAACCACTCGACCTGCTCCTCGATGTGCTCCTGCGCCTGCGCCTGGGTGGCGCCGCCGGCCACCAGGAAGCCCTCCACTTCGATGCACCAGTGAATCAGCGCCAGGGTTTCCGGGTCCAGCTCTTCTTTTTTCTTTGCCATCGTCTTGCCTCTGTTTTTTAACCACCAGGCGCCAGTTTAACAGCGGCGCCCGCGTCCCCGGCCTTGGGCGGCTCCCGCTGGGCCGACTGAACCGCCTTTTCCGGGTTCAGCACCACCTGCACGTAGTTGTCCAGATTGAAGTAGCGCAGCGCCGCCGCCTGCAGGTCGGCCGGCGTCAGGGCCGCGACCTGCTGCTCGTAGCGCAGGATGGTGGCCGGATCGCTGTCCTGCATCGCCGCCGTTTGCAGGCGCGCCAGCCAGAACTCGTTCTCGCGCAGCGCCTTGCGGAAGTTCTTGCTCCAGTTTTCCTTCACCTTGGCCAGATCGGAGGCCAGCGGGCCGTCCCGCTTCATCTTGTCGATTTCGGCGAAGGTGGCCGCGATCACCTTGTCGACGCTGTCCGGGCCGGTCGGCAGGGACACGCCGATCGTGTAGTTCCCATACGGCAGCTTGTTCAAGGCGGCGCTCATGCCGCCGCCGTAGATCAGGCCCATTTTTTCGCGCAGCACCTCGATCAGCTTGATGTTGATGACCTCGATGAGCGCCTGCAGGCGCATCTGCTCCTCGTCCGAGTACTCGGCCACGCCGCTGAAATTGATCGAAATGCTGCTCTTCGACTCGGTCCCCTTCAGCACTTCCTTCTTGACCACGCCGCTCACCGGACGCACGCCGGTGTCCTTGAAGGCGGCGTCGATGTCGCCGGCCGGCAAGCTCGCCAGATAGGTCGCGATCAGGGGCTTGACCTTGTCGACGTCGAAGCTGCCGACCAGGAAGAAGGTGCTGCCCTTGGCGCTGGCGAAGCGCTCGCGGTAGATCTCCAGCACGCGGTCGAGCTTGATCTGGTCGAAGTCGGCCACCCGCGGCACCCTCTGCACGCGCGGATTGTCGTTGAACAGGGTCGTCTGCACGGTGTCGCGCAGCACCGATTCCGGCCGCGACAGCGCGTTTTTCGCCAGGTCCTGCTGGCGGCTGATGAAGGCGCTGTAGATCGCCTCGTCCTTGCGCGCCTGGGTGTAGAGCAGATGCACCAGTTGCAGCATGGTTTCGACGTCGGCGCCGCCGGCGCTGCCGCTGACGCCCTCGCTCAGGCCGCCGAGATAGGCGCCGACGTGGGCGCTCTTGCCGGCCAGGATCTTCTGCATGTCGCTGGGCGAAAAATCCTTCAAGCCCATCTGGCCGACGATGGCGCTGGCGTAGCGCGCGTTATAGATGTCGGCCTCGCCATACAGCGACTGGCCGCCGAAGCGCGTCGAGCTGAGCAGCACCTGGTCGTTCTTGAAGTCGGTCGGCTTCAAGACCACCTTGACGCCGTTGCCGAGGGTCAGCTCGACCAGGCCGAGCTCCTTGTCCTCCTTTTCCGACACGATGGTCCCCGCCTGCGGCAACACGTCCATCAGGCGCGTCGCCAGCACCTTGTCCACCTTCGGCCGCACCGGCATCTTTTCGGCGCCGCCGACCAGCTTGAGCAATTGCGCCGGGGACGGCGTCGGAATGCCGCCCTGCTCGGGGCCGGTGTACACCACCAGCTTCTTGTCGGCCACCGGCAGGGCCTTGCGCAGCGACCGGTTGACCTCGTCGAGCGTGATGAGCGGCAGCAGTTCGCGCGTGTAGCGCAACTCGTTTTCGATGCCGGGGATCGGCTCCTGCACCAGGAAGTTGCGGATGTACTCGGCCGCGTAGCCGCCCGAATCGGACTTGTCGCGCTCGTTGTGGGCGCGCTCGATGTTGCGCAGCATGTCCTTCTTGACGCGTTCGAGCTCGGCCGCGCTGAAACCGAAGCGGCGCGCCCGCTCCCCCTCCTGCACCAGCGCCTCGATGGCCGGCGCCAGGCCGGCCTTGCCGATCAGCGCGTAGGCGCCGAACGACTGGTAGCCGGTGACGAGCCGGTTCATGCCGCTGGCGCCCTGGACGAAGGGCGGCGTGGCCTGCTGCGTCAGCTCGCGCATGCGGGCGCCGAGCATGTCGCCGTACAGGCCCTCGATCATCTTGTCGCGGTAGTCGGCCAGGGTCGGCAGGTTCTTCATCGGCGCGATCTGGTAGCGGATGTGCAGCGCGCCGCCGGTGGCCTCCTTGTCGGTGATGACCAGGCCCTCGCTGGCGGCGCGCCGCGGCACCTTGGCGTAGTCGCGCGGACGCGGCTTGGCCGGATTTTTCAGCTTGCCGAAATGCCGCTTGATCATCGCTTCGGCGTCGCCCGGCTCGATGTCGCCGACCACGATCACCGCCATCAGGTCGGGCCGGTACCAATCCTTGTAGAAGCGCCGCACGGCCTCGTACTTGAAGTTCTTGAGGACGGCCTCCTTGCCGATCGGCAGCCGCTGCGCGTAGCGCGAGCCGTTGAGCATCTTCGGCAGCAAGACCTTGTTGATGCGGTCCTCGGCGCCCTTGCCGATGCGCAGCTCCTCGAGCACGATGCCGCGCTCGGCGTCGATGTCGGCGTCGGTCAGCGCCAGGCCATGGGCCCAGTCCTCCAGCACCAGGAAGCCCTGCTCCAGGTGTTCCCGCTTATCGGTGGGAATCGGCAGGATGTAGACGGTCTCGTCGAAGCCGGTGTAGGCGTTCAGGTCGGCGCCGAACTTGACGCCGATCGACTGCAGATACGAGATCAGCTCGCTTTTTTTGAAATGCGCCGAGCCGTTGAACGCCATGTGCTCGGTGAAATGGGCCAGGCCCTGCTGGTCCTCGTCCTCCAGGATCGAGCCGGCCTTGACCACCAGGCGCAATTCGACCTTCTTTTCCGGCTTGCCGTTCTTCTGGATGTAATACGTCAGCCCGTTCGGCAGTTTTCCCACCGTCAACTGGGGCGCGATGGGCAGATGCTCGCCCAGCTTGAGCTCGGCCTGCGCCAGGAACGAGCAGGACAACAAGGCGATACCGACTAGACGATGCAATGGACTCAGTTTCATGTGCTCAGTTTCGTGTGTTTTCATAGGATGGTTGGACGGCGCGGGAACGTGGCGGGAACCGGCCTGTCTCACGGCTTGGCATTTTGCCATTATCTTATTGCTATGACGCATTTTTTCAAACGGCTTCGATTATGAACCTTTCGAAGCCTCCCCATCGATCGAATATGTAAGCCGAGGTAAACCCTCGCTGATGGTGTCCCTGCGCGCAGCGCAGACCGCCTGATCCATCCGGGCGCGCAATCGGCCCGCGCCCGGAGCGGCCGG
>JACMLV010000656.1 GCA_014379395.1 Burkholderiaceae bacterium | reverse complement strand
CAGTTGTTCCGAGGCCTTGGCCACTTGCGCTTCGGCCGCTTCGGCCGCTTGCTTGGCGACGTTGTTGGCTTGCTCGTAGCCGGCGTAGGTGTTGGCGACGGACGACTTCAGCATGGCGACGAAATTTTCCGAGCCGGTCGGCGCGTTCTTGGTGACGCCGTCGACGAAGGAGCTGACCTTGTCTTGCAGCTCGGCCAGTTGGGCGTCGGCCACCTTGGCCAGCTCGGCCTTGGTGGCCGAGACGATTTCGGTCAGGCCGCGGTTGTAGGTGGCGATCTTCTCGGTGTTCAGGCGCACCTGAGCGGTGGCCTGCGCAAAGAAGGCTTGCGGGTCTTTCGCCGCCAGCAATTCTTTGGCGGCAAGGGAGGTGTCCAGCGGCGATGATTTGGCAACGGCCAGAGTCAATGCCATCACCTTTTCCGTGCCTTGCAGTGCGATGCTGGTCAGGCTGCTCACTGCGTCGAGTTGGGATTCCAGAAACGCTTTGTTGGCTGCGGAATATTGCTGAGCATTTGAAAACATATATTTCTCCAAGTATAGGGGTTTTGACTACGCTGACATTGCATGCCGTCTTGTTGCATTTAAGAAAATCTTGGTGTCGGCGCAGAGCAATACTCACACAAAGGAATAGCGACGGGCTTGATAGTTATCAATTCTTGCCAAGGATTGCGGAGAATGGCGTTAAAGGGGCGCAATGCGGCGCCGTAACAACGCGCAATTTCGCCAACGCGCGGCCGGTCGGCGCGGCGCCGCCTCGTCAGACCAGGTTGAACCAGCCGAGCAGGGCGCCGGCGAAAAGCAGCCACAGCAAATGGATGCGGGTGCGCCAGATCACCAGCCCGCTGGCCACCGACAGGCTCCACAGCGGCCAGTCGCGCGCGAAGTCGCCGTTGGCCTGGCCGAGGATGATGCCGACGGCGATCAGCAGGCCGACCACCAGCGGCGCCATGCCCTGCTTGAAGGCGCGCACCACGCGCAGGTCGCGGTTGCGGTGGCCCCACTGGGCCGTCAGATAGGTCAGGGTGGTGCTCGGCAGCAAAATGCCGAGCATCGTCACCAGCACCCCGAGAAAGGCCGCCGGGTAGCTGCCGGCGTTGAGGCCGACATTCCAGCCCATCAGCGCCACGAACAGCACGTTCGGCCCCGGCGCGGCCTGGGCCAGCGCGATCGACTCGTTGAACTGGGCCTGGCTCAGCCAGTGGTGCTGCTCGACCAGGAAGCGGTGCATCTCGGCCGTGGTCGAGATCGCGCCGCCGATCGACATCAAGGACATCAGCAGGTATTGGGAGAACAGGCTGAACCAGTCGCTCCAGCTCAGCGCCAGGTGCAGCGGCTCGCTCATGGGCGCAGTTTCCGGTAGGTCAGCAGGCAACCGGGGCCGCCGATGCAGACCAGCACGTACAGCAGCGGCCAGCGCAGCACCACCACCAGCAACACGCCCAGCGCGCACATGGCGCCGGTCAGCCACAGCGGCAGCGGATGCTTTTTCAAGGCCGGCATCAGTTTCAGGCCGGCCGCGGCGATCATGCCGGCCGACACGGCCGCCATGCCGCGCAGCGCCCCCACCAAGCCCGGATGGTCGCCGAACCGGGCGTACAGGAAGGCCATCAGCAGCACGATCACCAGCGGCACGGCCAGCATGCCGGCCAGCGCGCTGAGCGCGCCCGGCAGGCCGAAGTAGCGCCCGCCGACGATCATCGACAGATTGACCACGTTGGGACCGGGCATGATCTGCGCGACCGCCCATTCCTCGACGAATTCCTCCGGCGTCAGCCAGCGCTTGCGCTCGACCAGTTCGCGCTGCACCACGGCCAACACGCCGCCGAAGCCCTGCAAGGCCAGCAGGGTGAAGGAAACGAACAGGTCGGCGCAGGAAGCGGGCTGGGGCCGCGCGGCTTCGGTCTCGAATTTCATGCCGGCATTATCGCCGCCGGCGCGCAGCCTTGTCCATGCGCAATTAGCCGCCGCCGATTGGCATGGCGAAACCGTCAAAATCTGGCCGCGCCCAGCTATTTTTCGCTTCGACTCCCCGAGCCCGGCAGATTGCTGGGCGGACGATCCGCGCTAGATGTGGCGCAAAGCGGCCGGAAAGCGCCGGAATTGCCGGGCCCAATTAAATGCGGCGGAAATAGGCCCTTGCCATTGACTTTGCAATACATTGGCCGATACTGGCTTCAGAGAATTGCCCGGACAACCTTGATGTAGTTCACATACGAAGGATAATGATGACCGCGTCCCTATTGCAAAAGACTCTCTATTCCCCCGTCACCACCGAACCCTATCAGCCGCGCCTGGATTGCGCGCGCCAGACGGTGGTCAACCAAGCCATCGCGGTGCAGTCCAGCTTCAACACCATCTGCGCCATCGAATACCTGAAGAGCCACGACGTCGATCCGGCCGTCATCGAACGAGTCCTGCTGCATCCCGAGCAGCGGCGCAAAACCCAGCATTGACATGCCGGCCGCGGCGCCCGGCGCGGGCCGTCGTCCGATCCCGCCTGGTATCGGTTATGCACATTTAATGCCGCCAGGAAACATTGGAAAAAATTTTGCGAAGGGAAGGGCTTGACTTGTAAGTGCTTGATTTCACACGGCTTATTTTTTGCCGTTTGAACGGGCACTTTGTTGAAACCCGCATCCAGACTGGCTTGTGGGCTGTCAAGAGGGGCTTATCCACAAAGATATCCACAGACAATGTGGATATCTGAAAAAGCGCTTAACAATCCGCGACTTAGCATCGATAAGCCGGTTTCGCTTTGATTTTTCCGCTGATTTTCGCGCGCCGATGCGGGCTTTCACGTATTTTCTACTACTGGATGCCCATCCAGTTGCATTGCCGGCCATCCGGTTCCGCGCGGCCGCTGCCCCGCCCGCTCGCGCGGCGCTTTCCCGCGCGCCAAATATTATTTTCAAAATTTGAAAAATTAAATTTGCGCCGTCCAGACTTGTTTTGTAAGTACTTGATTTTTAAGGCGAATAATATTGCCTACGGAACGGGCAATTTGTTGAAACCCGCATTATTACTAGCGCTCCGGGCTGTCAAGAGGGCCTTATTCACAACGTTATCCACAGATGCTGTGGATATCCATGAAAGCCGCCCCTTTGAACAGCCGTGCGCCATTTGGTTCCTATCCTAGAGGCAAAATACACCGGCATTCATGATCTGGCGCAAGCGGCGCGCTCGGCGTCGAGGCGGGCATACATTTCAAGGAAGCAAAATTTGGCCTGGCCCGGGCTCATCGGCACAATCGCCCCGGGCAGGGCGGCGATGTCATCCAGGTAGGCCCAGCGCTCCGCCGAATGCGGCATCAGATCGCGCTTTTCGGTCGCCAGCGCGATCAGGTCGGCGCGCTTGATCGGCCCGTAATCGGAAAAATCGAGGCGGAAGGCGGCCGCGATGATGTCGGTCACGCGCTCTTCCAGCACGCCGAACTCGGGCAGCAAGACCTTGAGCGGCTTGACCATGTCGCCCAGATACGCCTCGGCGGCGTCGTGCAGCAGGGCGGCCATGCGCTGGTGCGGCGCGACCAGGCTGGCGACGACCAGGCTGTGCTGGGCGACCGAATAAAACTCCCGGGTCTGGCCGTTGAAGCGGCACTGGTAGGCCAGGCCGTGCGCGATGTCCTCGATCGCGACGCGGTCGATGCGCGGCACCAGCGGATAAAAGCGGTTGCCGGAAAAAGTGGAAACGTAATCGGTGGTGATCATTTTTTATCGGTTCGTTGGAATGGCTCGTGCGCCGCCGGACGCGGCGCATCGCCATCTTACATGCCGGCGCGGCGGGCGCCGGCGGGCGCCGTTTGTGCGCCGCCGGCCCGGCCTTGATATGATGCCGCTTTGATTTTTCTCCACGGCACACCATGATGTTGATCAGCCCCGAGCAATTGCTGGCCTTTCTGGCCGCCGCGCTTCTCATCACCGCCGCGCCCGGCCCGGACAACCTGATGGTGCTCGGCGTCGGCATGGCGCGCGGCCGCCGCCAGGGCGTGGCGTTCGGCCTGGGTTGCGGGCTCGGTTGCCTCAGCCACACCTTGCTGGCGGCGCTGGGCGTGAGCGCGCT
>JACMLV010000655.1 GCA_014379395.1 Burkholderiaceae bacterium | reverse complement strand
CAGTTCGACCAGTACGTCAAGCTGAACAAGAAAATTCCGCCCGAGATCCTGGCCTCGCTGGCCGGCATCGACGACGCCGGCCGCCTGGCCGAAACGGTCGCCGCGCACCTGCCGCTCAAGCTCGAGCAAAATCAGGTCATCCTGGAGAATTTCAACGTCGCCAAGCGCCTCGAGCACCTGCTCGGCCAGCTGGAGGGCGAACTCGACATCTTGCAGGTCGAAAAGCGCAACCGCGGCCGCGTCAAGAGCCAGATGGAAAAATCGCAGCGCGAGTACTACCTCAACGAGCAGGTCAAGGCGATCCAGAAGGAATTGGGCGAGGGCGAGGACGGCGCCGATCTCGACGAGCTCGAGAAGAAGGTCATCACCGCGAAAATGCCGAAGGAGGCGCTCGACAAGGCCACCAACGAGCTCAAGAAACTCAAGCTGATGTCGCCGATGTCGGCCGAGGCGACCGTCGTGCGCAACTATATCGACACCCTGGTCGGCTTGCCGTGGAAAAAGAAATCCAAGGTCAACAACGACCTGACCAACGCCGAGAAGGTGCTGGAAGGCGACCACTACGGCCTCGACAAGGTCAAGGAACGCATCCTGGAATACCTTGCGGTGCAACAGCGGGTTGACAAGCTGAAGGCCCCGATCCTGTGCTTCGTGGGCCCTCCGGGTGTCGGCAAGACCTCGCTCGGCCAGTCGATCGCGCGCGCCACGAACCGCAAGTTCGTGCGCATGGCGCTGGGCGGCGTGCGCGACGAGGCCGAGATCCGCGGCCACCGGCGCACCTACATCGGCTCGATGCCGGGCAAGATTTTGCAATCGCTGGCCAAGGTCGGCGTGCGCAATCCGCTGTTCCTGCTCGACGAGGTCGACAAGATGGGCGCCGACTTCCGCGGCGATCCGTCCTCGGCGCTGCTCGAGGTGCTCGATCCGGAACAGAACCACACCTTCTCCGACCATTACATCGAAGTGGACTTCGACTTGTCGGACGTGATGTTCGTGGCCACCTCGAACTCGTACAACATCCCGCCGGCGCTGCTCGACCGGATGGAAGTGATCCGCCTGTCCGGTTACACCGAGGACGAGAAGACCAGCATCGCGCAACGTTATCTGCTGCCCAAGCAGATCAAGAACAACGGCCTCAAGGACGACGAGATCGCGGTCGCCGAATCGGCCATCCGCGACATCATCCGCTACTACACCCGCGAGGCCGGCGTGCGCTCGCTGGAACGCGAAATCTCGAAGATCTGCCGCAAGGTGGTCAAGATGCTGCTGCTCAAAAAGCAGGAGAAAAAGGTCACCGTCAGCTCGAAGAACCTCGACAAGTTCCTCGGCGTGCAGCGCTACGACTTCGGCGTGGCCGAAAAGGAAAACCAGGTCGGCCAGGTGGTCGGCCTGGCCTGGACCGAGGTCGGCGGCGACTTGCTGACGATCGAGGCGGTGACGATGCCTGGCAAGGGCGGCATCATCCGCACCGGCACCCTGGGCGACGTGATGAAGGAGTCGATCGAGGCGGCGCGCACCGTCGTGCGCAGCCGCGCCGCGCGGCTCGGCATCAAGCCCGAGGTGTTCGAGAAGAGCGACATCCACATCCACGTGCCGGAAGGCGCCACGCCGAAGGACGGCCCTTCGGCCGGCGTGGCGATGACGCTGGCACTGGTGTCGGTCTTCACCGGCATCCCGGTGCGGGCCGACGTCGCCATGACGGGCGAAATCACCCTGCGCGGCGAAGTGTTGCCGATCGGCGGCTTGAAGGAGAAGCTGCTGGCGGCCCATCGCGGCGGCATCAAGACCGTCTTGATTCCCGAGCAAAACGTCAAGGATCTGGCCGAGATTCCGGACAACGTGAAAAACAAGCTCGAAATCGTGCCTGTGCGCTGGATCGACAAGGTGCTCGAAATCGCGCTGGAACGGCAACCGGAAGCCCTGGCTGAAGTGCCGGCGGTGGAGGCGGTCGCCGCCGCTGCGGCCAAGACGGACGCGGCGGGCGAAGTGGTCAAGCACTAAACGCGGCGATCCGGATGGTCGGCTCCCGCCGGCCGTCTTTGCAACACACAAACAAGCGCCTCAATGGCGCTTGTTTCACGTTCGGCTCCGGCATGCGGCCCAAGGGCGCGGCCCAAGGGCGTGGCCCAAGGGCGTGGCCCAAGCGCGCGGGTCAGGAGGGCTGCCAAAGCGCTTGACACCCGGCATCGCCGCTTGTTTAATACGGCCTGCGGAATTTTTTCGCAGCTTTGCCGCCCGTTCGGCAGCAACCAGCGACAAGAACGACAGACATCTTTGTGACGGGGACGCTAGTGAACAAGACAGAATTGATCGACCATATTGCCGCCAACGCCGAAATGTCGAAGGCGGCCGCCACGCGCGCGCTCGACGCGCTGATCGGCGGCATCACGGCAGCCTTGCAAAAGAACGACAGCGTGACCCTGGTCGGCTTCGGCACGTTTTCCGTGAGCGAGCGCGCCGAGCGCACCGGCAGCAATCCGCGCACCAAGGAAGCCATTATTATCGACGCCGCGAAGGTTCCGAAATTTAAAGCTGGCAAAGCGCTG
>JACMLV010000654.1 GCA_014379395.1 Burkholderiaceae bacterium | reverse complement strand
GGCGACGGCGAACTTGCCGCTGGACGCGTTCTGGGCGATGACCTTTTCCTGCTTGTTCAGGAAGTCCTTCAGCGCGGCGGCCTCGGTCTTGCTCGGTTCGCGGGCGAACAGGGTCAGGTAGAGCTGCTTGAACTGGGCCGACTCGTTGTTGCCCGCCTCGCGCAACACCTTGCCGGCCAGCGCCTGCGACCAGCCGAACACGATTTCGCTGTTGAACAGGGTCAGCGCCTGCAATGGCGTGGTGGTCACGTTGCGCTTGCTGTGCACCTGCTGCGGATTGGCCATGTCGAACGACTCAAGCATCGGATACGGCACGCTGCGGCGCACGAACACGTATACGCTGCGGCGGTTGTGGTCGGCGACGTCCTTCGACACTTCCCAGGCGCGGCCGGCGTTCAGGTTGGCCGGCACCGGCGGGAACACGCTCGGGCCGCCGAGCTTGTCGTTGATCTGGCCGGAGGCGACCAGCAGCGAATCGCGGATTTCCTCGGCTTCGAGGCGCTTGCGCGGGAACACCGCCAGCAGCTTGTTCTCCGGATCGGCCTTGGCCAGTTCGGGACGGTGGGCCGACGACTGGCGGTAGACGCTCGAGAGCAGGATCTGGCGCTGAAGTTTTTTCACGCTCCAGCCGTCCTTGACGAAGCTGGCCGCCAGATAGTCGAGCAGGGCCGGGTTGGTCGGCTTCTGGCCGGCGCGGCCGAAGTCGCTGACGGTGCCGATGATGCCGGTCGAGAAGTACTGCGCCCAGACCCGGTTGACGAACACGCGCGGCGTCAGCGGATTGTTGTCGCTGGCGATCCAGTTGGCGAACGCGGTGCGGCGGCCCGACGAGGTGGTGGTCGGCTTGATGGCCGGGCGCTCGTTGCCGGCGCCGGCGAACAGGGTCGGCAGGCCCGGCTGCACTTCTTCGAGCGGACGCTCGTGGATGCCGCCGAAGCGCACGTGGGTCGGCGGCGATTCGGTGTGGCCCAGTTCGGTCGCGGTGGTCAGGAACAGCGAGCCCGTGGCCGGGCGCAGCTTGTCGAACTTGGCCAGCTCGGCGACCAGCTTCTGGTATTCCTTGTACTTCTCGACGTTCTCGGCCGAGTATTCCGGCGCCGCCTTGTCTTCCGACGTCAGGCGCAGGTAGGACACCACGTCGTTGTCGGACGAGACGAACTTGAGGCGGTGGTTGACCCAGCGGTCGAGCGCCGTCCACTGGCTCTCCGGCTTGAAGATCGCCTCACGGCTGTCGGTCAGGTAGCGCTCCTTGTGGTACTTCTCGCCCTTCTCGCGCACCGTGTCGAGGATTGCCTTCTGCTTGGCGCGGATCGACTTGGTGGCCTCGCGGTATTCGGTCTGGGCCTTCTCGAAAGCGAGCTCCTGCGCGCCCTTGGCGGCCGGCGCCTTTTCTTCAAACGCCGTGTTGGCGAAGTAGGACTGCAGCTGGAAATATTCCTTCTGGCTGACCTTGTCCGACTTGTGGTTGTGGCAGCGCGCGCAACCGAGCGTGCTGGCCAGCACCGCCTCGCCGATGGTGTCGACGATGTCGGTGGTGATCTGGTACTTGCGCTGGATCAGGTCGCGCGAATTGTAGTTGTCGGGATAGCCGGCCAGGAAGCCGGTCGCCACCTTCGCCTCTTCGCTGTCGGGCCAGATCTCGTCGCCGGCCAGCTGCTCTTGCAGGAAGCGCGAGTATGGCTTGTCCTGGTTGAAGGCGTTGATCACATAGTCGCGGTAGCGCCAGGTGTTGGGGCGGGTCTGGTCGTTCTGGAAGCCGGCGCTGTCGGCGTAGCGCGCCAGATCGAGCCAGCGGCGCGCCTGGCGCTCGCCGTAGTGCGGCGAGGCGAGCAGGCGGTCGACCAGTTTTTCATGCGCGTTCGGCGAGCGGTCGTTGATGAAGGCTTTGACTTCCTCCGGCGTCGGGATCACGCCCCAGGCGTCGAGCGTGGCGCGGCGGATGTAGGTGGCGCGGTCGGCCTCCGGCGAGGGTTTCAAGCCCTTCGCTTCGAGCTGGGACAGGATGAACAGGTCGATCGGATTGTTGGCCCAGCCCTTTTGCTTGACGCTCGGCAGCTCCGGCGCCTTCACCGGCGCGTAGGCCGACCAGGCTTTGCCCGATGCGGCGCTGGGGGCCGCGCTTGGAGCGGGATCGGCCGCGCCGGTGGCGACCGCCGTGGCGGACGCGAGAACCCAGGCAACGGCGAGATAGATGGTCTTTCGTTTCATCGAATTACTCCAGGAATGGGAGAGAAGCAGGTGCTGTCGTCTCGGGATTTGAATGTCACTGACTGCTCTTTCGCATGATCTGTGCCAAGCCGGAAAGGGCGCGATGAATCGGTGTAAGTACTTGTTTTAAAAGCCTGTTTTTTATTGTGGTTCGATCCGGGATCGGCTTGGCGGTCTGCGCTTGCGCAGGCAGGCTTGTTGATGCGGCAGCACCGCGATGCGTGAATTTCAACAGCGCCGGTGCGGGGCGGGATGAGGCGGGGGCGAAGCGGTGCGGAGGGGGCGGGACCGGCCGCGTGGGCCGGTCCTGGAGGGGATTACTGAGCGGCGTTGGCCTGGCCGATGGCGGCGCGCAGGTCGGCCAGCGTGACTTGGCGGCCATGCAGCGGCGCGATGCGGCCGACGTCGAGCTTGAGCTGCTGGACGTTGCGGTACAGGTTGACCGAGTACGGATTCGGCGCCGCCGACGACGGCGCGGCGTTGGCCGCCGCCGGCGTGTAGGCGTCGGCTTCGATCAGCACCTTTTCGCTTGGCAGATAGACCAGCGCGAAGGCGTCGTTATGGCTGTTGCCGGCGATCTGGTAGATCTCGACCGGCCGCTGGGCATCAGGCAGCACCAGCTTGTCGCCGAAGGTCTTGAACCTCGCCTTGGCGGTTCGCTGGGCGTTCGACTTCGCCAGCAGATCCGGGTTCAGCGCGTGCGGCGCGGCCCAGGCCTTCTGATAGTACGGCGCGTTGGCCTTTTGCGTGACGATGGTCGCGCCCTCGGCGACATAAGTGCGCAGGCCGCCAGAATGGTCGAAGTGGGCGTGGGTGTTGACCAGATATTTGATCGGCTTGCCCGGAATGGTTTCCTTGACCTTGGCGATAACGGCCAGCGAGCGCTCCTCGTTGAGCGGCGCCTCGACCACGACGATATGGTCGCGCTGCTCGATGGCGACGCTGTGGTGGCTGCCGCCGGTCAGGTAGAACACGCCTTCGCCGAGCTTGTTGACGGTGACCGTCACGGCCGGCGGCGTATTGGCCTGGGCCGGCGCGGCGATATCGACAGCGCCGTTGGCGCTGACGTTCGCCACCGCGATTTTCAGGATTGGATGGCCGCCCAGCGAGCGCGAGATGGTGGCCGGGAACTGGATGCCGCCGAAGTCCTTGTAGTCGCCGAAGCGGGTTTCATAGAGCGTGTCGCCGAGCACCGGGTTGTCGATCCAGGTCTGCACCCGCTCGACCTGGTTGCGCGCATTGATGGTGCCGACGTAGCGGTGTTTGCCGTCGACCGTGAACGACACCGTCAGACCGTCCTTGGCCGCTTTCGTGACGGCGTGGTTGGCCAGCGCCGCTTTGATAAAGCCCTGCGGCGTGGCCCAGATCTCGGCGCCGCGCTCCTCGGCGGCGGCCGGCTGTGGCGTGACTGTCGGCGCCGCGCCTTGCGCTGCCGGCGCGGTCGCCACGCTCC
>JACMLV010000653.1 GCA_014379395.1 Burkholderiaceae bacterium | reverse complement strand
TGCTGGTGGCGCAGCACACCCGCTCGGCGCGCCAGGCCGGCCCGGTGTTCGAGCAAATGGGCAGCCTGATCCTGAACCTCAAGCACGCCTTCGTGATCGCCCTGAGGATGCCCGAGCAGATCGACCTGAATCTGCGCGTGCGCCAGTTCGCCGCCAAGATCCAGGCCCTGTGCCTGGAGGACGTCGACAGCGCGCTGGCCGCGCCCCACCTCGACCACGCCACGCCCTACATCATCGTGCACCAGTTGATGGGCGCCGTGCTCGCCGAGCTGATCGGGCGCCGCCTCGGCCTGCCCGAGCCGGACCGGCTCGCGCTGGTGTGCGCCGCGCTCACGCGCGACATCGGCATGTTCGCCATGGAGGCCGAGCTCGACGGGATCAAGGGACCGCTCACCGAGGCCCTGCGGCGCGGCATGCAAAGCCATGCCGCCGCCGGCATCGCCATCCTGCGCCGCGCCGGCATCGACGATCCGCTCTGGCTCGCCGCGCTCGAGCAACACCACGAACGACTCGACGGCGCCGGCTATCCGCGCGCCCTGGCCGGCGACGCCATCGGCATCGGCGGGCGCATCCTGGCGGTGGCCGACGTCTACAGCGCCATGACCAAGCCGCGCCCCTACCGGGAACGGGAATACGTGGCGCAAAGCGCGCTGCGCGAGATGTTCCGCCAAAAGGAGCCCGGCCTGGACGCCACCCTGGTCCAGATCCTGATCAAGGAAATCGGCCTGCTGCCGCCCGGCTCGATCGTCAAGCTCAAGAACGGCGAGGTGGCCGTCATCAAGCAGCGCACCCACACGCTCGCCAGCGCGCTCGCCTACACCGTCTACGACCAGCGCGGCATGCCGCTGCTCGAGCCGCTGCGGCGCGACTGCGCCGAGCCGGCGTTCGAAGTGGCCGGCACGGTCTCGTTCTCCACCTGCCGCGCGGCGGCCGTCACCATCAAGCGCGTCTGGTTGACCTAATCATCAATTTGCCCCAAGGGATGTCATGAGAAAAAATTTTCCCGTCACCGGACGCGAAGTTCCGGTCCCCGACCATGTGCGCCTGGTCTCGCGCACCGACACCAAGGGCGTGGTCACCTTCGCCAACGACCACTTCCTCGAGGTCTGCGGCTTCAGCCGCGAGGAGCTGGTGGGCGCGAGCCACAACATCGTGCGCCATCCGGACATGCCGCCGGCCGCCTTCGAGGACATGTGGCAGACGTTGCAAAAAGGGGCGCAGTGGCGCGGCGTGGTGAAGAACCGCTGCAAGAACGGCGACCATTACTGGGTCGACGCGCACGTGGTGCCGGTGCGCAAGGACGGCGCCACCATCGGCTACATGTCGGTGCGCACCAAGCCGAGCCGCGCCGCGGTCGAGCGGGCCGAGGCGCTCTACGCCGAGCTGGCCCAGGGCGCCAGCCTGCCGCGCCAGGCCGGCGGCTGGCGGCGCCTGGCCTCGATCAAGAGCGGCGTCGTCCTGGGCATCTTGTTCATGACCTTGATGATGATCCTGGGCGGGGTGCTCGGGATCGGCGGCCTGAACCTGTCGAGCCGGGCCATGCGCAGCCTGTACTTCGACGAGATGGCGCCGGTGCAGGCGATCGGCCGGATCAACTTCCTGATGGCCGACAACCGGGCCCAGGTGGCGCTGGCGCTGCGCGACATCGGCCCCGACGTGCGCGCCGTGGCGCCGCTGCCGAGGTGATCGCGTAGGGCAGGTTTGCGACGACCTTGTAGCCTGGGAGCGGGGGATTGGCGATTGGGGATTGGGGGTTGGCGTTCTT
>JACMLV010000652.1 GCA_014379395.1 Burkholderiaceae bacterium | reverse complement strand
GCGCGCCCTACGAGATCGAGCACCGGGTGGTGTGGCCGGCCGGCGCGGTCGCGCGTGACGGCCGGCCCGCCCACATGCTCGGCGTGGTGCTCGACATCGACACCCGCAAACAGGCCGAGCTGGCGCTGCGGGCGTCCGAGCGGCGCGTGCGCGAAGCCCAGGCGCTGGCCCACCTGGGCAACTGGCAGGTCGACCTCGACAGCGGCGCCCTGTACTGGTCGGAGGAGGTCTACCGCATCTTCGGGCGCGATCCGGCGCGCTTCACGCCGAGCAGCGCGGCCTTCTTCGCCGCCGTCCATCCGGACGACGTGGCGCTGGTGCGGCGCAGCAGCCTGCACGCCATCAAGAGCGGCCGGCGCGACCTGGTGCACCGCATCGTGCGCCCCGACGGCACGGTGCGCCACGTGCACCAGCTGGCGCGCGCCGAATGCGCCGCCAACGGGCGCCTGTGGCGCCTGTCGGGCACGGTGCAGGACGTCACCGCGCGCATCGAGGCCGAGGCCCGCCTGCACGAGAGCGAGCGGCGCTTCAGCTTCGCCGTCGAGGGCGCCGGCGACGGCGTCTGGGACTGGGACATCGGCAGCGGCGCGCTGCAGTTGTCCGGCCATTACGAGAGCATGCTCGGCTACGCGCCGGGCGAATTGGAGGCGAGCATCGGCGCCTGGGCCGCCAGCGTCCACCCGGACGACCTGGCGCCGGCCCAGGGCATCCTCGATTCCTATCTGCGCGGCGAGACCGGCGTCTACGCCATCGAGCTGCGCCTGCGCCGCAAGGACGGCGGCTACCGCTGGGTGCTGCGGCGCGGCACCCTGGTCGAGCGCGACGAGCAGGGCCGGCCGCGGCGCATGATCGGCATCCACAGCGACATCGGCGACCGCAAGGCGGCCGAGCTCAAGCTGGCCGCGCGCGAGACGCTCTTGTCGGCGATCCTGAACTCGACCCGCCAGGGCTTCTGGTTCATCGACAAGGAGGGCGTCACCACCGACGTCAACCCGTCCATGTGCGCCATCCTCGGCCATCCGCGCGAGCGCCTGCTCGGGCGCAGCGTGTGGGATTTCGTCGACGCCGCCAACGCCGACATCCTGCGCCGCGAGTTGGCGCGGCGCGCGCAGGGCCTCAGCGACCCCTATGAATTGACGCTGCGCCGCGGCGACGGCGGCGAGGTGTTTTGCCTGAACATCCCGAGCGTGCTGTACGACCAGGGCGGCGCGCGCATCGGCAGCGTCGGCATCTTCACCGACATCAGCGACCTGAAGAACGCGCACCGCGAACTGGCCGAGTTCAACACCCGCCTGAGCCTGGCGCGCGAGGCGGCCGAGCGCGCCAACGCGGCGAAATCGGACTTCCTCTCGAGCATGAGCCACGAGCTGCGCACGCCGATGAACGCCATCATCGGCTTCGCCCAGATGCTCGAATACGACAGCGGCCTGAACGAGGACCAGCTCGACAACGTGCTGGAGGTGCTCAAGGCCGGGCGCCATTTGCTGCACCTGATCAACGAGGTGCTCGACCTGGCCAAGATCGAGTCGGGCCACGTCGAGCTCTCGCTCGAGCCGGTGGCGCTGGCGGCCATCGTCGACGAATGCCTGCAGCTGATCGCGCCGCTGGCCGCCAAGCGCGCGCTGTCCCTGCGCGCCGAGGTGGCGCCGCAGCTGACGGTGCGGGCCGACCGGGTGCGCCTCAAGCAAGTCCTGCTCAACCTGCTCTCCAACGCCGTCAAGTACAACCGCGAGGGCGGCGCCATCGCGCTGCGCGCCGAGGCGGCCGAAAGCGACCGGCTACGGCTCATCGTCAGCGACAGCGGGGCCGGCATCGCGCCCGAGCGGATCGACGAATTGTTCCAGCCGTTCAGCCGCCTGGGCGCCGAGCACGGTTCGATCGAGGGCACCGGCATCGGCCTGACCATCACGCGCCGGCTCGCCGAGCTGATGGGCGGGCGGATCGGCGTCGACAGCGAACCCGGGATCGGCTTCTCGTTCTGGATCGAGCTGGCGCGCGCCGCG
>JACMLV010000651.1 GCA_014379395.1 Burkholderiaceae bacterium | reverse complement strand
TCGGCATGTGCGCGCGGCGCGGCGAGCGCATGCTGTGCTTCCCGGGGCGCCAGAAGCGCGCCCCGTACACGGTCGCGCGCCTGGCCCCGGATGGACGGCCCACGCCGATGAGCATGGCCATCGACGGCCGCGCCGGCATCTACAAGGGCATGGACGTGCGCGGGACGCAGGTGCTGGCCGCCTACGGCCCCTTGACGCCGACCGGGCTGGGCATCGTCGTCAGGCAGGACGCGGCCGAGCTGTACGCGCCGATCCGCGAGCAGTTGCAAATCTTCGGCCTGCTCCTGATCCTGCTGGTGGTGAGCGGCGCGGCGCTGCTGCGCTCGCAGGTCACGCCGATGGTCAAACGCCTGCTGCGCTCGGAGCGCGAGGCCGGCGAGCGCGAGTGGCACATCCAGACCGTGGTCGACAACGTCGGCGAGGCCATCGTCACCTTCGACGAGGCCGGCGCGATCGAATCGTTCAACCACGCCGCCGCGCGCATCTTCGGCTACGGCGCGGACGAGGCGCGCGGGCGCGACGTCGCCACCTTGCTGCCGCCCGAGCTGCGGGCCCTGCTGGCCGACGGCGCGCCCACCCTGTGCGGCAAGCAGGGCGTCGCGCTGCAAGGCCTGCGCCGGGACGGCGCCGTGTTCGAGCTGGAACTGGCGGTCAACCGCATCAAGATCGGCGAGCGCAGCGTGTACGTCGCCATCGCGCGCGACATCACGCGCCAGAAGCAGGCCGAGCGCGCCTTGCAGGAAAGCGAGGCGCGCTCGCGCGAGATCACCGCCACGCTGGGCGAGGGCATCCTGGTCACCGACGCCGACGGCGCCATCCTGTTCAGCAACCCGGCCGCGCAGCGCCTCTTGGGCTGGAGCGAGGCCGAGCTGCTCGGCCGCGCCGCCCACGCGCTGGCGCACCACACGCGCGCCGACGGCACCCCCTATCCGGCCTGCGAGTGCGACATCGACGCCGTGGTGCGCACCGGGCGCAGCTTCCGCTCGCACGACGACACCTTCTGGCGCAAGGACGGCGGCATGCTGCCGGTGTCGGTCAACGCCCACCCGATCCTGCGCGGCGGCGTGTGCGGCGGCGCGGTGCTGGCCTTCCACGACATCGTCGAGCGCAAGGCGGCGCAGCGCGCGCTGGAAGCCGAGAGCGCCAAGAACGCGATGCTGCTGCGCACCGCCAGCGACGGCATCCACGTGCTCGACCCGCACGGCGACGTGGTGCAGGTCAACGACGCGTTTTGCCGCATGCTCGGTTACACGCCCGAGCAGATGCGGGGCATGAACGTGGCGCGCTGGGACGCGCAATGGAACGCCGCCGAGCTGCGCGAGCGCATGGCCAGCCTGCTCGAGCGCGACGCCCTGTTCGAGACGCGCCACCGGCGCGCCGACGGCAGCGTGTTCGACGTCGAGATCCACGCCGGCGGCGTCGTCATCAACGGCGAGCGGCTGCTGTACGCGTCGGCGCGCGACATCTCCGAGCGCAAGAAGGCGGCCGAGCAGGTGCACCACCTGGCCCACTTCGACATCCTGACCGACCTGCCCAACCGCGCCCTGCTGAGCGACCGGCTGCGCCAGGCGCTGGCGGCGGCCAGTCGGGTCGACGACGCCAGCCTGGGGCTGCTGTTCATCGACCTCGACAAGTTCAAGCCGGTCAACGACACCCTCGGCCACCACCACGGCGACCTGCTGCTGGCCGAGGTGGCGCGCCGGCTGCAGGGCTGCGTGCGCGAGTCCGACACCGTGGCGCGGGTCGGCGGCGACGAATTCGTGGTGCTGTTGCCGCGCATCGAGGCCGAGCGCGACGCGCTGCTGGTGGCGCGCAAGATCCTCGACACGATCAACTTGCCGTTCGTGCTGGAGGGTTGCCCGGTGCACATCTCGGCCAGCATCGGCATCGCCACCTGGCCGCAGCACGGCGCGACCCAGGAGCAACTGGTCAAGAGCGCCGACGCGGCGATGTACCAGGCCAAGCAGGGCGGCGGCGGGGCGATCGTCTCGTATGGCGAGCTGGGGCGGGCGGCGGCGTGAACGACGGCTGCGGCGGATCGGCCGGCGCGTCGGTTGCGGGCGGTCAGCCGGGTCGGCTTGGCCGCGCCCGAGATGGATGGCTGTCCCACCGCGACAGATCGACGCCCTTCAGTTCCCGGACGCGGAAGTCGCCGCGGATGTACTCGTCGTGCGCTACCGCGCCGCAGCGCCCCCGCCCGACCTGGCGCGCAGCGCCTCGTACAGCTGCGCCGGCCCGAGCAGTACGTCGCGCAGCCCCTCGCGCACGCGCTCCGAACCCAGTGCCTGGGTGCTCATAGTCGTGTGCGCCTCCAGCGCATCCATGATGGCGTGCAGCAGCGCGGCATTGAGGTCCGGCGAGTTGGCGAACTGCTCCTTGCTGTTGCTGGCCGCCTGCCGCAACAGCGTCTCGTTCTCCAGCAGCTTGCCCTTGAGTACGCCGTTCACGTAGACCAGCTGGTCGCCGTCGCTCAGTTCGCCCTCGAACAGGCCGTTGACCTTCTGGATGATCTCGTCGAGGTAGGCTTCCTGCTTTTGCTGCACAGCGCCGCTGCCCGTCCCGTCCATCGGCGCCAGCTTGTAGCTGCCGTCCTTGTTCAGGTTCATCGACGGCTTGCCGGTGTTCTTCAGCGTGTGATGGGTCAGCACCACTTTGCTCAAATCGACGATGTCGCGCTCGCGGCCGAACTCCAGTAGCGGAACCAGGCGCTTGAAGAACAGGAAGCGCTTCTCGATGTCGGTGTTGCCATAGTCGAAGATCTGGCCCAAGAAGGCGTACAGGCGCGCGAAGGCGCCGATATCGTTCTTGAACAGCAGCAGCGCGTCGAGCGCGTCCTTGGCGGCCTTGGCCGCCTTGTCGTCGCCCGACTCCTCGGCGGCGAGCATCTCTTGCCGGAGCGCCTTGTAGCGCTTGAGCAGGCGATCCGCCACCGGCGCGATGGCCGCGTCGAGCTGCTTTTGCGTGCCGTGCGGGTCCAGATCCACCTTGGCGACCCGGTCCACCTCGAACTCGTCGTAATAGCCGGTCGCGTCGAGCTTGGCGCGCAGGTCGTAGACCAGATTCGGATCGGTCGCCGCCTCCAGCTCGGCCGTCTCGTAATAGGTCTTGAACGCCTTCAGGATGTCGGCCGGCTCGTTGACGAAGTCCAGGATGTAGGTGCGGTCCTTGCCGGGGTGGGCGCGGTTCAGGCGCGACAGCGTCTGCACCGCCTGGATGCCGCCCAGCATCTTGTCGACATACATACCGCACAGCAGGGGCTGGTCGAAGCCGGTCTGGAACTTGTTGGCCACCAGCAGGAAGTGATAGTCGGGCTCGGCGAAGGCGTCGCGGATGTCGCGCCCCTTCAAGCCGGGATTCAAGTCCTTGCTGACCTCGGTCACGGCGCTTGGAAAGCTCTCGGGATCGTCCACCTCGCCCGAGAAGGCCACCAGCACGCCGAGTGGATAGTCGCGCTTGGCGATGTAGGCGCGGATGGCTTTTTGCCAGCGCACCGCCTCCTTGCGGCTGCCCACCACCACCATCGCCTTGGCGCGGCCCGACAGCAGCGGCTGCACATTCTCGCGGTAATGCTCGACGATGATCTGCACCTTGCTGGCGATGTTGTACGGGTGCAGGCGCACCCACTGCATGATGCCCTTCATCGCCGCGCTGCGCTCGACCTGCCGGTCGTCGTACTCCTTGCCGTCGTGCGCCAGCTTGAACGCCAGCTTGTAGCTGGTGTAGTTCTTCAGCACGTCGAGGATGAAGCCCTCCTCGATGGCCTGGCGCATCGAATACACGTGGAAGGGCTGCGGCAGCCCGTCCGGGCCGGGCCGGCCGAACAGCTCGAGCGTCTTGCCCTTCGGCGTGGCGGTGAACGCCACATAGGTCAGCCCCTTGACGCCGGCGCGCGCCGCCATCTGCGCCGCCATCACCGTCGCGCTGTCGATCTCGCCGCCGTCTTGCAGCTCGTCCCACTCGGCGGCCGAGAGCAACTGCTTGAGCTTGGACGCCGCCTCGCCCGTCTGCGAGCTGTGCGCCTCGTCGGCGATCACCGCGAAGCGCTTGCCCTCGGTCGCCGCCAGCTCCTGCACCGCCTTCAAGGCGAACGGGAAGGTCTGGATGGTGCAGACGATGATCTTCTTGCCGTCCTTGAGGGCCTGCGAGAGCTGCTCGCTCTTGCTGCCGTGTTCGTCCGTGATGCTGGCCACCACGCCGGTGGTGCGCTCGAAGTCGAAGATGGCTTCCTGCAACTGCGCGTCCAGCACGTTGCGGTCGCTCACCACCAGTACGCTGTCGAACAGCTTGTGGTGGTCGGCGTCGTGCAGGTCGGCCAGGAAGTGCGCGGTCCAGGCGATCGAATTGGTCTTGCCCGAGCCGGCCGAATGCTGGATCAGATAGCGCTGCCCGGCGCCGTTCTCGAGCACGTCGGCGACCAGCTTGCGCGTCGCGTCGAGCTGGTGATAGCGCGGGAAGATGACGCTCTTCAGCTGCTTCTTGTCGTCGCGCTTGGCCGTAAGGTAGCGGTGCAGGATGTCCAGCCAGCTCGCCCGCGCCCACACCTCCTCCCACAGATAGGCGGTGGCGAAGCCGTCCGGATTGGGCGCGTTGCCGGCCGCGCCGGCGTTGCCCCGGTTAAAGGGCAGAAAGGTGGTGCTCGGCCCGGCCAGCTTGGTCGTCATCATCACCTCCGACTGGCTCACCGCGAAGTGCACCAAGGCACCGCCGGGGAACCCCAGCAGCGGCTCCAGCACCCCGCCCTTGGGCTGCGGATGGCGGTCGAAACGATATTGGTCGACCGCGTCGTGCACGCTCTGCGTGAAGTCCGATTTCAGCTCGGAGGTGGCGACCGCGACGCCGTTGAGGAGCAGCACCAGGTCCAGCTCGGCCTTGGTGTTGTTCGGCGAATGGCAGACCTGGCGCACCACGCGCAGCCGGTTGGCGGCGTAGTGCGCCTGGATGGTCGGGTTTATAGCCAGCGCCGGCTTGAATTGCGCCAGCATCAGCGGCCCTTTCAGGCCCAGCATCTCGACGCCGCGCCGCAGCACGTCCAGCGTGCCGCGCTCGTTCAGGCTCTTGCGCACGCGCTCGGCCAGCACGGCGGATAGCGCCGGGCCATGAGTCTTGGTCAGACGCTGGAAACTGTCGGCTTGCGTGGCCTCGATCCAGGCCAGCAGGTCGGGCAGGAACAGGCCGTTGGCGCGGTCGAAGAGCGCCGCGTCGCCCTCGGCGTACAGCCAGCCGTTGGCGGCCAGATGCTGACAAATTTCCGCCTCGAAGTGGTGTTCCTGATGCAGGTTCTTCTGACTCATGCTTCTCCAAACTTAGGTTCTTGGCGTGTTGTTGACGGCGGCTCAGTTCTCGGCGTAGCTACGCTCCAGCAAGGGCTTGGCGCGATCAAGGTCGGCGGCGTTGTGCAGGCATAGCTCCAGGTTGCCGGTGCCCCAGTGGCCGATCGCGCTCACGTCGCGGCTGAAACCTTCCTCCAGCGCCACCGTCGCCGGATCGAGCTTGAGCGTGACGAGCAGCCGGTTCGGATAGGCGATCACGCAGGCGAAATTCTTCAACCGCCGGAACGCGGTGTAGAGCTTCAGCGCCTTCTCCTGCACGTCCTCGCCCAGCGCCAACAGGAAACTCGTCGTCTGCGTATACAGCGTGCGGATTTCCGGCGTGGCCGCTTCAAGTTGCTCGGCCAGCGTTTTGTCTTTGCCGGCCGGCTTGGCCGGAACCTGCTCCGACTTCGACGCGGTGGCGCTTGCGGCCGATGGCTTGGCCGCCGTGGCGTCCGGCACGCTCTGGGTGTTCACCAATTCCAGCAACAGCAAATCTTCGCCAAACAGCTTGTAGCGGATGAGTGCGATGTTGCGGGGTATCTGCTGCACTGCGTACTGGTCGTAACGGGTGAAGTCGGCGGCGATGCACAAGAGGCGCGTGCCGGCCCAATCGATCTGATCCGCCACGTCCTTGCCCAGTTTTTCCATCACCAGCCAGCGGAACTCGGCCTGGTGGTCCAGCAGCCAGTCGAGGTAGAACAGGCCTTGGCTGATGACGTTCTCGTTGCTGTGGCGCTTGTACTCGACGATGACCGGACAGCCGTTCTCGTCCAGGCCGAGCGAGTCGATGCGGCCTTTGTGGGTCTTGCCGGTGGCGTGCTCGGTGGCGAGGAAGCGCACGCCGAGCAGCGTTTCCATCTGGCCCTCGATGAGCGATTGCAACTCTTTCTCCAGCGGCGCGGCGCGGCCGGCCAGCTCGGTGGCGGTGCCGCCGCTCAGGCGGAATAATTGGATGTCGCTCATGCGGCCATGGCTTCCATAGTTGCGGCCGGCCGCGCCACCGCGCCGCGCACGTCGATTTGGCCGGTGACGGCGGCGGCGATCAGGGCGCTGCGGCGTTCCTTCAACAGGGCGATAACGCGTTTGGCCTCGGTCGTGAGGACGTCGAGTTTGGTACTTTCAGAATCAAGGAATGCGAATATTTCCTTTTGCTCTTTCAAAGGAGGCTCAGCAAGATAATAATTACGGATTGTTCCCACATTCACATGCGGTGCGGCGGCTCCAACCGTATCTATCTGGCCCTGGCGGTATGTGCTTAAAGAGTTGAGCTGCCACATTAGGTAGCGAGGATGCATCGTGTCCGTGGAACGGAACTGCATCATTCGCTGACCGAGGCAAAACTTTTCATCTTCTGGCACTTGAGCGGCAAATCCCCAACGTTCACCTTCGCGGCCATAGACGAGGTCATCCTTTCTGAGCGCATGGCGCCGAATACGTTTTTGGTACTCGACCTCGTTCACGCAGTACATATCATTGGCGTGCAATTGGCCCTCAGTGATGTCAGCCGTACGGACGACTTTATAGGTACCTTCTTCGTCATACACGGGTGTTTCATGTGGGCAATCCGCAATCAAGCTGGTTGCATACTTGAGCCTTGTCATATTCCAATGCGCCGGCATTTTTCCTAGCCACGCTAGGCCGGTGTCCTTAGTTGGGGCAGCGGGATTGAGGCCGCGAGTGACTGCTTGGGAGATGGTGGCCTGGCGCTTTTCGGCCAGCAGGGGGATGAGCTTTTCCTGTTCTGCAATTAGCGTATCAATTTTGCCGATTTCGTTGTCGAGAAAGGCCCCGATAGCAGTTTGCTCATTTTCCGGTGCCAACGGCACGCACAGTCCACCAAATTGGCCGTAGCTGATGTTCTTGCCGTCACGAATGCCATCGGTAGTAGTTTGTAGCGCTGCAATGTATGGTGTGCACTTCAGTAAATACTCCCAATACCGAGCGACCAATCCAGGCATCGGCCGCAGCACTGTATAGGCGGGGCTGACACAGCCGCCATAGCGACTCCGCTCGATGCCACCCTGAAAGCTGCGCAAGCTGATAACGAAATCGTCTGGCTCCAAGTGCTTGAAATTGTCCAAACCGCTCAGTGCCAAAACTACCTTCTGGTCCTCTTGCTCCATGAACAAGCGCTGGGGAATTACTCCATACTTTTGAGTCGCAGAAAGCTGCTCGTCCTCAGGAAGTGCGTTGTCCCGACGCTGCTCGAAAAGGCGCCGGGCCTGCCGCACCTGCCAATGTCCAGGCAACTCACCCAACCACTCGACCCCGCTGTCCATGTACTCCGCATACCTCGGCAAACTCATTCCGCCAACTCCTCAAGCATCTTCATGATGCTGGCCGTCACGGTCTTCAGTTCCTCGTCAATCGTATGCAGGCTGCGTGGCGGCTCGAAGACGTAGAAATGGCGGTTGAATGGAATCTCGTAGCCGACCTTGCTTTTCTCCTCGTCGATCCAAGCGTCGGGCGCGTGCGGCAGGACTTCGCGTTTGAAGTAGGCGGCGATGTCGTCCGTCAGCGGCACGTTTTCGGTGTCGCGCAGCGCGCTGTCTGGCTGGAGCTTGCCTTTTTGCTTGCCCTTCAGGCCAAGCACCGGCTCGCCGTTTTCGTCGCGCAGCGGGCGTTCGACGGTCAGGGTGGTGTAGCCGAACTCGTTGTTCCTGAAGATGCGCGAGACGGGCACGCGCTTGAGCTTGCCGCCCTCGGGCGCGGCCGGCGGGTTGTCGGTGTTGGTGACGAGCCGCGGCTCGCCGACCTGCTTACCGGCGGCGTCGAACAGCGTCACCAGCTCGGCCTCGGTGAAGTCGCCGAACAGGCGCGTCACGGTGGCGATGTGGTCGTCGTTCATTTCCTTGCGCTTGGAGCCCAGGCTTTTGCGCATCTTCTGCCAGAAGCCGCTGGCGTCGATGAGCTGCACGAAGCCCCTGCGGTCGTCGGGCTTCTTGTTCGACAGAATCCAGACGTAGGTGCTGATGCCGGTGTTGTAGAACATGTCGGTGGGCAATCCGACGATGGCCTCGACCAGGTCGTTCTCCAGCACGTAGCGGCGGATTTCGCTCTCGCCGCTGCCGGCGCCGCCGGTGAACAGCGGCGAGCCGTTGAGCACGATGCCGAAGCGGCTGCCGCCGTCCTGCGCCAGGCGCATCTTGGACAGCAGGTGCATCAGGAACAGCATCGAGCCGTCGGAGACGCGCGGCAGGCCGGGGCCGAAGCGGCCGTCGAAGCCTTTTTGTTCGTGTTCCTGGCGCACCGCCTTTTCGACCTTTTTCCACTCGACGCCGAAAGGCGGATTGGAGAGCATGTAGTCGAACTTGCGGCCGCCGTGGCCGTCTTCGCTGAGCGTGTTGCCGGCGGCGATGTTCTCGACCGGCTGGCCCTTGATGAGCATGTCGGCCTTGCAGATGGCGTAGGACTCGTCGTTGAGCTCCTGGCCGTACATCGTCAGCCTGGCCTGCGGGTTGTGTTCCAGCAGGTATTCGCCGGCGACCGAGAGCATGCCGCCGGTGCCGGCGGTGGGGTCGTAGATGGTGCGCACGACGGCGTTGCCGGGGGCGAGCACGTCGTCGTCCTCGATGAACAGCAGGTTCACCATCAGGCGGATGACTTCGCGCGGCGTGAAGTGCTCCCCGGCGGTTTCGTTCGAGATTTCGGCGAACTTGCGGATCAGTTCCTCGAACACCTGGCCCATGCTGGCGTTGTCGACGACGTCCGGGTGCAGGTCGATGTTGGCGAACTTCTCGGCGACCAGATAGAGCAGGTTCGATTTGGCCAGCCGCTCGACCATGGTGTAGAAGTCGAAGCGCTCGAAGATGTCGCGCGCGGCCGGCGAGAACGCCTGCACGTAGGCGTACAGGTTCTGGCGGATGTGGTCCTGGTCGCCCAGCAGCTTGACCAGGTCGAGCGGCGAGGCGTTGTAGAAACTCTGGCCCGCCGCGCGCTCCATGAACGGGCCGGGGTTCAGGCCGGCCTTGGTCTTCGCGTCGAACTCGGCCAGCACGGCCGGCTTGGTGGATTCCAGCACGCAGTCGAGCCGGCGCAGGATGGTGAAGGGCAGGATGATGCGGCCGTACTCGGACTGCTTGTAGTCGCCGCGCAGCAGGTCGGCGACCGACCAGATGAAGGACGACAGGGCTTGGTGATTCATTGACATCCTAAATAAAACAAACTCAAAAACAAACAATAACATTTCAGATCGGCAACGCCTAATTGCACGTTGGGACGCGGCGCGCGGGCTTATTCGGGCTGGGTCTGCTCTTCCAGGCAACCCAGCCAGCGCATCGCCTGCTCGCGGCTGTCGCCGCACATCACTGCGTCCGGTTGCAGCGAGCCGCAGACGGCCGGCCGCTCGGGATGGCCGAAAATCTTGCAGCGCTCATCGGCGTCGAGCTGGATGCAGCGCACGCCGGCCGGCTTGCCGTCCGGCATGCCGGGAATCGGGCTGGAAATGGAGGGGGCGGTGCAGCAGGCGCCGCAGTTTGGACGACAGTTCATGGAAGGCTTTGGATGGCGGGCTAAATGGCGTCGCCGAGTCTATAGCGCCGGCGCCGCGATGGCAATCCGAAAAGGCCGACGATCACATGTGGCCGAATGTGACGGCGGGGCGCTCCGCCAAATAAGCCAGTTGCACCCTGCCGCAGACCATGGTCGTAGCCGTGCTGGCGTTGAGTGATTGGTGAGAGTCGATTGCTCACCCGTGATTCGGTAAATGGTCTATGAATTATTCTGCAGAAAGTCCACAATTACACTTGGTGTAATTGTGGACTTGACTTGATTTTCAAGCTGCCCTAGACTTGCAACATGGACGTTAAATTTGACGATGATGACCTAGACCGCTTGGAGATTGATGCCCAGTTCACCGCTGGCCATTCACAAGAGGTCGTGCGCGCCTATCGAAAACGCATGCAACAGATTCGGTCCTTTCTGGATGAGCGCGATTTTTATGCCGCGAAGGCGTTGCACTTTGAAAAGTTAAAGGGAGATCGGGAAGGACAGCATTCAATCCGACTAAATTTGCAGTGGCGGCTTATTCTGGAAATCCGGGGCAGCCATCCATGCAAAATCGTCGGGATTGTTGAGATTGTCGATTACCACTAGAAATTGGAGAGACCATGAACGCACGTATGCCTGCTGAGGTATTTCCGCCGGGAGAATTCCTGCGCGAAGAGCTGGAAGCGCGGGAGTGGAGCCAGCGTGAGCTGGCGGATATTTTGAACCGCCCACCCCGCCTTATCAGCGAATTGATCGCTGGGAAGCGCGGCATTACCCCGGAAACCGCCCGCGGTCTGGCTGATGCATTTGGAACGTCGGCCGAGTATTGGATGAACCTGGAGAGCCTCTATCAGCTCTCTAAGGTCAAGATTGCTAACAATGACGTTGCGCGGAAGTCGCGCCTGTACAGCAAATTCCCGGTGCGCGAGATGCTGCGCCGCGGCTGGATCCGTGCTAGCGAGAATCTCGATGTGCTCGAGCAGCGTTTCTGCGAGTTTTTCAATATTCCTGATATGGATGCCCAGGCCGGACTGAATCATCGCGCGAAGAAGACTGACGCGGCGATGGACGTCACGCCTTTGCAATTAGCGTGGCTCTTTCGCGTCCGGGCGATGGCAGTGCAGCAGACCATTTCCCCCTATTCCCGCGAGAAGCTGCTCGCGGCCGTCGAGAAGCTCAAAGCGCTCGTCTTGGCACCGGAAGAAACGCGGCATGTGCCGCGCATCTTGGCAGAAGCCGGTGTGCGGCTGGTGCTTGTCGAAGCCGTGGCCGGCTCGAAGCTTGACGGCGCCTGTTTCTGGCTCGCCATCGACCAGCCGGTCATCGGCATGTCGATGCGCTTCGACCGCATCGACAACTTCTGGTTCGTGCTGCGCCATGAGATCGAGCATGTTCTGCGCGAGGATGGCAAGGACGAGGACGAGCCCGTCATCGACACGGACGTTGGCGACGACAAGGACGGTTTGGCCGAGTGCGAAGTGCGCGCGAACAAGGCGGGGGCGGATTTTTGCGTTCCCCAGGATCAGCTTGAGAACTTCATCGCGCGCGTCCAGCCGTATTTTTCAGAGCAGAAGGTATTGTCGTTCGCGCAGCGCATTCAGGTGCATCCGGGGCTGGTGGTCGGGCAGCTGCAGCGCAAGCTGGGCCGACATGATTTTCTTCGCAAGCACCAGGTGAAGGTGCGGGCGTGTGTGTTGCCGTCGGCCGACGCCGACGGTTGGGGTTCGTTTTCTGAATAACCGTTAAGGAATAAGATGACAGCTTATGTAAATCAGGTGAAGGCCTATCTCGATCGCTACCAGGCCGAGGTGGGCGGTGACGGCTTGTTCGATCCGCATCATGTGGCCGAATGGGCCTACAAGAACGGCTTGCACAAGCCGAGCGTACGAACTGTTATCGATGCGATCGCGGCAGATATTTCCCAAGTCTGGCGGGAGGAGTACCGCACCAGCGAAAGTGGCCAGCGCTACCGGGCCAAGCATGCAGTCCGCTCGAAGAATGGCAGCAGGACGATGTCGCTCTGGGCGGACATCGACGACGAGCGCGCGCCGCGGGAGCACTTTGTGCGATCGTTTTCCCAGCGCCGCCAGCAAATCGTAGGCGACTGCTTCCAGCTGAAAACGGATGTGGACGTGTATAACGCGAAGGATCCGCTGCAGAAGTCGATCCAAATACCCTTGGACTTCACGTATGACGTGGAGGAGCTTCAGCTGCCGTTCAAAGGCAAGAAGGCCGCCTGAGGTTCCCACCTCCTATTTGGTCGCCTCGCCGCCGATGAGCCAAGTGTTGTAGACGGCCTCGCGGTCGGCCTTGTATTGCTCGATCAGGCCGGCGGCGGGCGCCGATGAGGGGGCGGCTGTCGGTGCGCATCTGCGGCGGTCCTGAATCGTTTTGTCGCGGCAAGTCTGTCGCCTTGGCGATGCGCTGGTAATCGGCTGCCGGCCATCCTGCCGATGCGCCGGCGCCACCCGACCCTGACTTGCGGATTACTTTTCTGTAATGTCGGCAATTGCCCGGCGCGCTCATGCACAATTGCGGCATCGATCATCAAGGCGACGGATGCGGGCATGAAAATTCTTGTGGTGGAGGACGAGCAGAAGACCGGCGACTACCTGCGGCAGGGCTTGATGGAGGCCGGCTTCGTGGTCGATCTGGCGCGC
>JACMLV010000650.1 GCA_014379395.1 Burkholderiaceae bacterium | reverse complement strand
TGATGGAAGGCGTCGGCGGCGGCTTCACCTGGGGCGCCGTGCTGGTCAAGATGTAAGGCGGCATGACCGGCAAGCACGGGCCGGAATGTGGTTCGTGTAATATGCTTGACCTTCTGGAAATGCTTTTGAAGCACGAATAAAAATATCGATAGGATCGCCCGATGAGTAAATTTGCATTTGTTTTCCCTGGTCAAGGTTCGCAAGCGATTGCGATGCTCGACGGTTTCGCCGCCAATCCGGTGGTCGCGCAAACCGTCGCCGAAGCGTCCGACGCCTTGCAGTGCGACCTGGGCAAATTGATCGCCGAGGGGCCGAAAGAGGCCCTCGACCTGACCACCAACACCCAGCCGGTCATGCTGACGGCCGGCGTGGCGGTGTATCGCGCCTGGATCGCGGCCGGCGGCGCCGTGCCGGCCGTGGTCGCCGGGCACAGCCTGGGCGAGTATTCCGCCCTGGTCGCCGCCGGCGTGATCGCCTTCAAGGATGCGGTGCCGCTGGTGCGCTTCCGCGCCCAGGCGATGCAGGAGGCGGTTCCGGTCGGGCAGGGCAGCATGGCGGTGGTGCTCGGGCTGTCCGACGAGGACGTGCGCGCGGCCTGCCTCGAGGCGATCGCGCTTGACCCCGCTTCGGTGGTGGAACCGGTCAATTTCAACGCGCCGGCCCAGGTGGTGATCGCCGGCCACACCGGCGCCGTCGAGCGCGCCTGCGAACTGGCCAAGGCCAAGGGCGCCAAGCGCGCCATGAAGCTGCCGGTCTCGGCGCCGTTCCATTCCTCGCTGTTGAAGCCGGCTTCGGACCGCCTGTGCGCCTACATGGCCGAGCTGCAATTCTCGGCCCCGCAAATCGACCTGATCAACAACGTCGACGTCGCCGTCTCGCACGATCCGGCCGCCATCAAGGACGCGCTGGTGCGCCAGGCCGCGCGTCCGGTGCGCTGGGTCGAAACCATGCAAAAAGTCGCCGCCGACGGCATCGCGCAAGTGATCGAATGCGGTCCCGGCAAGGTGCTGATGGGCTTGACCAAGCGCATCGACGCGCGCCTGGTGGGCGACGCGATCATCGACCAGGCTTCGCTGGAGCGCGTGTTGGCCTCGCTCAACTAAGTCCCGGCCCGATCAAGATCCTCATTTTAGTTAAGGAAATCATGAATTTAGTTAATCAAGTCGCCCTGGTCACGGGCGCGTCGCGCGGCATCGGCCGCGCCATCGCCGTCGAACTGGCGCGTCAAGGCGCCAAGGTGGTCGGCACCGCCACCACCGAGGCCGGCGCGCAGGCGATCAGCGCTTATCTGGCCGAGCTCGGCGCCGATTGCGGCAAGGGCGTCGTGCTCAACGTGACCGACGCGGCGCGCTGCGCCGCCGTGGTCGAGGAAGTGCAAAAGACGTATGGCGGCTTGTCGATCCTGGTCAACAACGCCGGCATCACCCAGGACCAGCTCGCCATGCGCATGAAGGACGAGGAATGGGACAGCGTCATCGCCACCAATTTGTCGGCGGTCGGGCGCCTGGCGCGCGCGGTGCTGCGCGGCATGATGAAGGCGAAGGCCGGGCGCATCATCAACATCACCTCGGTGGTGGCGTCCTCGGGCAATCCGGGGCAGATGAATTACGCCGCCGCCAAGGCCGGCGTCGAAGGCATGAGCCGCGCGCTGGCGCGCGAAATCGGCAGCCGCAACATCACCGTCAATTGCGTCGCGCCCGGTTTCATCGATACTGACATGACGAAGACGCTCGGCGCCGACCAGCACGCCAGCCTGCTGACGCAAATCCCGCTCGGACGCCTGGGCGCGCCGGAAGACATCGCGGCCGCGTGCGCGTTCCTGGCCTCGCCGCAGGCCGCGTACATCACCGGCAGCACCTTGCACGTCAACGGCGGCATGTATATGAATTGATGCGGCGCCAGGGCTTGCGGCCACTTCCATCGCATCGGAATCGGGCCGTTTTTCTGGCAATCGCATCTTTTGGCGGTAGATTCGGTTGAATTGGCAGCAGACACAGGGCGATTGCATGAAGGATCAGGTTGCCAGTCCCAGCAATTTGCCAAGGTAGTCAACATTCCATCCGGCCTTTAGACGTTTGTTGGCGATGCCGAGCTTCGTTGACTTGTCTCTTTTGAGTAAGTTGAGAGCGATTCGGCGCAGGATGGCGAAATTCTGCGCCGCCTCGCCCACCCTGATTCGGCAATCGTCTTCGCGAAATGCCACGTCGAGCACCCAGTGCATGCTGTTCTCAATCCCCCAATGGGCGCGCACGGTATTGCCGAGCAAGGCCGCCTTGGCCGGCACGCTGCTGATGTAATACCGGCGCTCGACGCTTGCCGTGCCGGTGCCGTTTCTGCCGATGATTTCGCGTGTCGATTCGATCATGATCAGGCTTTTCAGTGCGCTCCAATGCTGGCGCTGCTCCTGTAGCCAGGCGACGTCATTGGTCACCAGGCAGCGCCGGGTTTCGATTCTTCCGTGATCCTTTTCGATCTGGATATCGTCCCAGAATGGCCGGTCCATTTTGCCGGCATCGGCGGCGTCGAACCACAGCTTGACGGCCTCGGCCAGGCCGGGCTGGTTGTCCTTCACGCCCAGGACATAGTCCGCTCCTCGCTCGACAATCTTGGCGGCGATGTCATGCTGGCAGCCCATCGCATCGATGGTGATAATGGCCCCCTTGACGTCGAGCGCATCCAATAATTGCGGTATCGCGGTGATCTCGTTGCTCTTGTCGGCGGTCCGGATCTGCCCCAGCGTCAAGCCGCTCGCGCTGCTCCAGGCCGATACCAGATGAATCGCGCTGTTGGCGCCGTCATGCGAGCCACGCACGCATTTGCCATCGATGGCGATGTGCCGTCCATCGAGCGACGGGCACAGTGCGCTCATCCACCGCATGAAGCATGCCTCGAACTGCCTCGCGTCGAGCAGTGAAAAGACCCGCCCGAACGTATCGTGGGAGGCGATTCCGTTGGCAAATGGACGGTGCTGACGCAACCAGTCGAGTTTCATCTCGCTCCATTCGACAACCGAGGTCCAGCTCTCCGCTCCACTGATGATCGCGCAAATGGCAGCCAACAGCAATTCGTCCAATTGATAGCTGCACGAGCGGGCGCGCGGATCCCTCAATTCCTCGAATGCTTCCAGCAGTGATTTTGTTGCAATCGTCATCTTTTCGCTCAAATATCGAGAGTAAACGCCTTTCTTTGCGGGTTTACAAGCAATATTTTTGCGGAGTGCTCAGAGATTCGCTTGGCTTCATGCAATCGCCCTG
>JACMLV010000649.1 GCA_014379395.1 Burkholderiaceae bacterium | reverse complement strand
TCAACGCCGACAGATGGAAAGAATGGTAGTTGATCCGCGCCGCGGCCACCTTCCATGATGAAATGCCTTTAGAATTTGGCATATGACAAAAAAGTAAAGAAAAGTGATGGCTTCGCATCCTGAAAGAGCCAAGGCAAAATGCCTCTGCATCGATATTGAAACGGCTCGTCAAGACCACACGGCGTTGCGCGAGGTCGGTGTGTTTCGTCCGGACACCGGGGCGCGCGCCAGAATTTCGGGAAAAGCCAAGGATTTCGAGGAGCGGCTCGACGCTCTGACAGAAGGCGCCGCCTTCGCGCTCGGGCACAACATCATCGCGTTCGATCAGCCCGCGCTGGCGCGGCTGCAGCCAAGACTGGCCCTGCACCGGCTCCCTTTGGTCGACACCTTGGAATTGTCGCCCATCGCCTTTCCTCAAAATCCGTATCACCGCCTGGTCAAGGACTACAAGCTGTGCGCGACGACCAGAAACGATCCGGTGCGCGACGCCGAATTGGCGTATGAGCTGTTTCTCGATCAGGGCGATGCGCTCCGAACGCGCGTCGGGCAACATCCCGACGAGGTGCTTTGCCTCCATTTTTTGTTGGCCCCGGAGAACGGGAAGGGCGTGGCCAATTTCTTCGCGACCCTGCGGCGCGCGCTGCGCCCGTCTCTCGGCGAGGCCATCGCCGCTTGGCGGCGAAGCACCGAAGGCAGGGTCTGCGCGACGGCGCAGTCCCGCGTCGCCAACACATACTTTCAGGATGCGAACTGGCACAAGCCGCTGGCCTATGCGCTGGCGTGGCTTGGCGTCGCGGGCGGGAATTCGGTGCTGCCGCCTTGGGTGAATCAGTGTTTTCCAAAGACGCGGGAAGTGATCGCCGCACTGCGCGACGTTCCTTGCGGACAGCCCGAGTGCGCGTGGTGCCGCGAGCAGCATGACTTGTTGAAGCTGCTTCCAAAATACTTCCCCGGCATCAGCAACTTTCGCTCCACCCCGGCCACGCCGGACGGACGATCGCTGCAGCGGGTCATCGTGGAAAACGGCTTCGCCGGCAAATCGAGCCTCGCCATCTTGCCGACCGGGGGCGGGAAGTCGCTCTGCTATCAGCTGCCCGCGCTGGCCCGGTATTACCGCAATGGCGGTTTGACCGTCATCGTTTCCCCCCTCCAGTCGCTGATGAAAGACCAGGTCGACAATCTGGAGGCGCGTGGCATCACGTGCGCGGGGTTCCTGAACAGCCTGTTAAATCCGCTCGAGCGCAAGCTGATGCTCGACAAGCTGCGCCTGGGCGATCTCGGCCTGATATTTGTCGCGCCGGAGCAGTTTCGCAGCATCGCGTTTGCGAATGCCCTGATGCATAGGGAAGTCGCCGCCTGGGTCTTCGACGAGGCCCACTGTTTGTCAAAGTGGGGGCACGACTTTCGCCCGGATTACCTGTACGTCTCGCGCTTCATCAAGAACCGCCAGAAGGACAAGCCGTCGCCGATCTTCTGCTTCACGGCGACCGCCAAGCCCGACGTCGTTGGCGACATTCGCAGTCACTTCGAGAAAAATCTTGGCGTTCGGATCGAAACGTTGGAAGGCGGGGTGCGGCGAGAAAATCTGGCTTACGAAGTGCGCGCGGTCCCGGCGCAGGCGAAGTACGCCCAAGTGCTGCACTTGCTGCAAGAGGCTTTGAAAGAGGAGGGTGGCGCGATCATCTTTTGCGCGCGCCAGAAAACCGTCGAGGAAATGTCGCAGTTTCTAAAGGAGGCGGGCGTCGACTGCGGCTATTTTCACGGCGGTATGCAAGCGCCCGACAAGCGGGCCGTCCAGGAATCCTTTGTCAAAGGCGAACTGCGGGTCATCGCGGCCACCAACGCATTTGGGATGGGCGTCGACAAGCCCGACGTCCGGTTGGTCATCCACCTCGATACGCCGGGCTCCCTTGAAAACTATCTGCAGGAGGCCGGTCGGGCCGGGCGCGATCAGGACCCGGCCCGTTGCATCCTGCTCTACGACGACGCCGATCTGGACGTTCAATTTCGCCTGTTGCGCAATTCAAGGCTCAGCCAACACGATATCCACGCGATCCTGAAGGCGTTGCGCGCCATCGAGCGCAAGGATCGCAGCGAAGGCTCGGTGGTGGTCACCAGCGGCGAGATTCTGCTCGAAATTCCGGAGAACCAGCGCATCGATCCGGATTCCGGCGACGCCGACACCAAAGTCAGAATCGCCGTCGCCTGGCTGGAGGAGGCGCGCCTTCTCGAACGGCATGAAAACCACACGCGAGTCTTTCCCGGCAGCCTGCTGATCGCCAATCTGGACGAGGCGCGGACGATCCTGGAAAAAAAGCTCGGCCCGCGAACGCCGATCGAGCCTTACCTGCAAATCCTTTCGGCGCTGATCCAGGCGAGGGACGACGAAGGGATCAGCACGGATGAATTGATGATCGCGACCGGGCAGGGGGCGAAAGCCCTGCAGGCTTGTCTGCGCGATCTGGATCGCATGCGCCTGCTGTCCAACGACACCGAAATCGGCGTCAACCTGTATCGCGATCCCGACAGCGCCGGCCGGCTCGAGTCGTTGCGGCAGCTGGAACACGCGCTGATCAAGCAGCTGCGCGAAGCGGCCCCCGACGCCGATCAGGAAAATTGGCAGTCTCTTAATTTGCGGATGCTGTGCGACAGCCTGCGTCGCGAAGCGAAGGTCGAGTTCGATCCGGGCAAGTTGTCGAGGTTGTTGAAATCGTTCGCCGAGCCGTTCGGCAGCGGCCCCGGACAGCGCGGGCTGTTCGCGCTGCGACCGTTGAACGCCGATAACCGCTACCTCAAATTGTTATGGAGTTGGCAGGACATCGACCAGATCCGGCAAAAACGCATGCGCCTGGCCCAGGCCCTGCTGACCTATTTTGATTTACGCCGGCAGGGCAACAATCTGCTTGTGTGTTGCAAGCAAGGCGATCTCGAGGCGGCGCTGCAGTCCGATATGGGATTGGCCGATCTCGACGTGCGCGACTGGGGCGTGGCGCTGGCGTCGGCGCTGATCTATCTCGACACCAACGAAGTCCTGCACTTGGCGCGCGGCAAGGCGATTTTCCGCTCGGCGATGTCGATCCAACTCGATGCGGACGCCCGGCGGCGGCAGTTCAACAAGTCGGACTACGCCGAACTGGCGCTGCACTACAAGGACAAGATCATCCAGGTTCACGTGATGGCGGAATACGCCCGTCTTGCGCTGGGCAAGATATCGGCGGCGATGACGTTCATCATGGACTACTTCAGTCTGGGGCGGGACAAATTCGTCGGCCGCTATTTCGCCGGGAAAAAAGACGTTCTGGAGATGGCCTCGACCGAGACCGCGCATCGCAGGATACTGACCGACCTCAGAAATCCGGAGCAGCAGGCCATCGTCGCCGCGCCGCTGGAAGGGAACCATCTCGTCCTCGCGGGACCGGGCGCGGGCAAGACACGCGTCATCGTTCATCGGGTCGCATGGTTGCTGCGCGAGGGCATGGCGCTGCCGGAAGAGATCATGGTGCTGACCTACAACCGGTCGGCCGCCCTGGAAGTGCGGCGCCGCCTCTGGGATCTGGTGGGGCCGGACGCGGCCGGGGTCACGATTCAAACCCTGCATGGGCTCGCCATGCGGCTGACCGGAACGAGCTATGCGGTTGCGGCCGCCCACGGGGAGAACATCAACTTCGCTTGCGTGATCCGGGATGCCACTGCCTACCTGCGCAAGGCCGAGCAGGATGGGGACCCGGGGGCGTCGGTGGCGCGCGATCGGGTGTTGTCGGGGCTGCGGCACTTGCTGGTCGATGAATACCAGGACATCAACGGCGAGCACTACGAGCTCATCAGCGCCATCGCCGGCCGCACCCTGCACAGCGAAGAGGACAAAGTGTCGCTCATGGTCGTCGGGGACGACGACCAGAACATCTACGCCTTTGGCGGCGCCAGCGTCGAGTTCATTCGCCGCTTCGAGGCCGACTACTCGGCGAGACGCTATCACCTGGTGGAAAACTATCGATCGACGGCCCACATCATCGATTGCGCCAACCGAGTGATCGCAAGATCGCGCGAGCGCATGAAATCGGATCAGGAAATACGGATCAACTTCGCCAGAAAAAATCAGCCGGCCGGCGGCGAGTTCGAAGCGCGCGATCCGCTTGTGCGCGGCCAGGTGCATATCCTGGAGTCGGGCTCCGATCTCCTCTGCGAGGTTCAGCATGTGTTGGACGAGATTCGGCGGCTGGCGTCGCTGGACGCGGGCGGCGCCGCGCCCCGCTGGGGGCGCTTCGCGGTGATCGCGCGGCAATGGAGCCATCTCGAGCCGATGGCCGCCATTTGCCGCTTGCACGGCGTGCCGGTGCGACTGCTGCGCGACGAGCGCATCCAAAATTTGCATGCAAGCCGCGAGGGACATCGCATGCTGAGTCTGCTCAAGGCGAAGTCCAGAACGGCGCGCCGGCCGCGGGTGATCGTGAAGTCCGGCGCGTTGGCGAGATGGTTCAGGGCGGCGTATCGGGTGGCGGTCGACGACTTGATCGAGCATCCATACCGTGGGATGTTGGCGCAATTTATTCGCGAGACGGAAAACGAAGCCCCGGGAGCGAATCGGGTGGTTTCGGAACTCATTGAATCTTTGTACGACTATGGGGCCGGCGGTAAAAGCGCGATGAACGATGGCGCGCACAGCCCGGTTTTTTTGCTCACTGCCCACCGCGCGAAAGGTCTTGAATTCGACCATGTCGTCGTTCTCGACGGTGGCGGATGGGGTGACGGCGGCGACGAGGAGCGGCGCTTGTTCTATGTCGCGGCGACGCGCGCGCGCAGGACTTTGACGTTGTGCCGGCAGATTGGCCGAGCACATCGATTCCTGGCCGATTGTGAGGCGCTTTGTATAAAAACGCGTTCGGCGACGGTAGAACCGGACGCGCGACTGGCGAATCGGATTTGGATTGGTGGTCAAGAACACGTGGTGCTGTCCTGGCCGGGGTTCTTTTCTTCCAACTCGTCCACGCATCGTTCGATAAAAAACCTTGAGGTCGGTGCGCCATTGAATCTTCGTCCAAGAATGGACGGCAAACCCGGATGGGAATTAATCGATGGACAAGGAGCGTCCGTTACGCGTCTTGCGATGAAATTCACCCCGCCCAATGGCAAGTGGGGTGCGGTGCGCGTCGCGGCGATCATCGTCAGAGAGAAGCGCGCCGGCGATCCAGATGGCATCCAATGCGATCACTGGGAAATCGTCATTCCGGAAATTGAATATGTCGTTTAAATATTGGCATGACGGGCTGATGGCTTGTCCGCCCTAAAAGTAATAGCGCACGACCGCCTGCCAGCTGCGCGATTCCGGGATCGCGCCGAAATTGCTCATTTGCCGCCCGCGATTGCGCAGTGCTTGAACCGCATACTCGACATTGCCGACGTGGTAGCGCGCCTCCAGCCAGGTCCGCCGGCTCGAATCGACGAGGTCGAAGTGGTGCATCGCGCTCAAGTCGAGATGATTGATCAGGGCGTCCTGCCACGTTCCATAGAAGAAAAGCATCCGCCGGGTCGGCGGTTCCTGGGCGCTTTGCGCCCAGCCGCGGTATTGGCCGTAGATCCGCGGCGCGGCTTGGCCGAGGGCGTTCCATTCCGCCTTGTCGAGGCCGGCGCCGTTGTAGTGGTATTCCCCGGTCAATGACAGCTTGTTGGCGGTGGTGTGGGTCAGTCCGGTGGCGAGATGGTTGCGCCACGAGTCGCAGGGGCAGGCCGGCGCCGGCGGTCCCAGCGCCCGCGTCAGCTGTGACGGGCCGCGCCCGCCGGACCACTCGAGATGCGCGACCGTGGCGTCGTTGATCAGGCCGGTCAGATTGAGGCCGAATTGCGTCGGCCGCGCGGCTTCCCGATAGATCAGGAATTGGGGCGTGAGGCCGGCGCCGATTTTCTGGCTGACGGTGGCGAGCCAGCGGTCCCGATGGTTGGTGGCGCCGACGTCGGGACTGAGGCCGCCGCCGGTGCCGGCTTGATCGCTCAGCTTGGGCGAATACAGCATCGTCAGCGAGCCGCTATTCCACAGGCCTTGCCCGCGCAGCATGATGCTGCCCTGGCGGTTTTCCTTCAGGCTGGCGGGGCTGATCGAGACGACCGAGCGCAGCGCGCCGCCGCGAAAGTAGTCGGTCGGGTTGTAGCCCGTCGCCACGCCGTTGCGCACGTTGACGCGCCCGGCGTCGAGCAGCGTCTCCGGCCGCGCCTGCCAACTGAGATACGCCTCCTTCAGCGTGTTGATGTGCTTTTCCGCGCCGGCGGGCGCCGGCCAACTCATGTCGAGCCGGTCGGCGAGGAAAGCCCGCCATCCAGGGGAGAAGGAGCGATCGTGCCGGATGTCGAGGGACAGGCGCTGGTTGTCCTGTGCTCCGCCGTTGTTGCGCCGCGTCGCGCCGCCATGGGCCGCTTCGATGAAGGTGCGCAAGTTGCCGCTCTGTTGCGTCGGCTCGGGCGCCTGGTCGGCCAGCATCAGCGCGCCGGCGTCCGGATCGTCGGCCCGGGCGCCGCCGGCGCACAGCAGCGCCATTGCAAGGACGATGCGATGGGAGGGCCGGCTCATTCCGGGCGGAAGCGTGGCAGGTAGTCGCGCTGCAACCAGGTTTCGGGCACGTCGCGCCGCACCCAGTCGCTGTAGCGCATCACGGTGACCCAGTCCGGCTCGAGGCCGTCGATGATCACCGTTTCGGTCGGGCGCTCGACGCCGAAGATTTTTTGATAGCGGCGGTAGTAGGCGGTCTTGAGCAGCTTGCCGCTTTCCGAATAAAAACGCGCCTTCACCGGGCGGGTCGTGGCGGCGTCCACCCACATCTCGATGCGGTGGTAGGTGGCGTCCGGCGTGGCGGCGGCCAGCTCGAGCTTGTGGCTGCGCCGGGATTGCCGGTCGCCGTCGAGGGTGTCCTCGTCGGTGGAGGTCTTGGCTTGATAGTCCTTGGCGAAATTGACGGTGACGACGTCGCCGTTGGAGGCCTGGCCGAGCAGGCGCTGCTGCGGCGAGAGGCGCACGCTGGCTTTGCTCGCCGGGTCGAAGAACCACAGGTCCTTGCCGTTGAATAAAATCAGTTTGCCGGCGTCGCGCGCCGGCGCCGTGTAGCGCACCAGGCTGCGGAACTGGCCGCCGTTCGGATCGGCCTTCGAATAGATCGCCAGGGTGCTGCTCTCGGTTTGCTTGCCGTGGCGATATTCGATCAGGGTGTTGGTCAGGCCGAAGGGAAAGTCCGGGTTGCGGATCGCGTCGCTGGCGATCAGGATTTCCTGCGGGCTGGGGGCGGCCATGGCGGGCGCCGCCCCCAAGGCGAGGGCAAAGACCAGGACGGCGGTCATCAATTTGCTTGGAATCATCATGTTCAGGCGTGGCGCAGGGCGTCGACGATCATCAGTTTGGAGGCGCGATTGGCCGGCCACCAGGCCGACATGACGGTCACCACCGTCATGCCGACCATGCTGCCGACGAGCAGGGGAAGATCCTGCCAGATGCGCACCAGGATCAGGTAGGCGTACGAGTAGCCGGGCGGAATCCACGACCAGCCGCTGTGGTTGATGAGGTAGGCGATCAGCAGGGCGCTGAGCAGGCCGATGCCGGCGCCCATCGAACCGAGCAGCAGCGCCTCGCACATGAACAGGCGGCGGATGCCGGAGCGGCGCGCGCCCATCGCCCGCAAGGTGCCGATCTCGACGGTTCGCTCGACCACGGCGGTGCTCATCGTGTTGCCGATGGTGAAGAGGACGATCACCCCGATCAGCAGCGAGATGAAGCCGAACATCGAATTCATGAACTCGTTGGTCTGGCCGTAGATCGGATTGAGGGTCTGGAAGTCGAGCAACTCCAGCGGCGCGTCCTTGAACTGCGTCGCCAGCATTTCCGCCAGGCGCAGCCGGGCCGCCGGGATTTGCGCGGTGTGGCGCAGCTGGACGATGATGGCCGTCACCTGCGGCTCGCCGGCGCCATAGATCAGACGCTGCGCCTGCGGCAGATGCATCGCCATATAGACGTCGTCGAGCGCCTTGATCCCCATGTTGGTGGCCTTGACGACGTTCAGGCTGGCGACATTGGGCGCGCCGCGCGCGCTCGCCGCCAGCATCTCGATGCGGTTTTCCGCGGCGCGCGGCGCGCCGGC
>JACMLV010000648.1 GCA_014379395.1 Burkholderiaceae bacterium | reverse complement strand
GGGCACGGCGCCGGCGCCGTGCCCGGTTTCGGCTTGACATCGACGCTGCCGCAACTGGCGAGCAACCAGCTGGCCGCCAGCAGGGCGCCGGCGCGACCCGCCGCCCGCAGGCGCTTCTTGAAATTAAAAGGCAAAACCATTCCCCGATTTATCGAAAGCAGGCCGCATTCTACCGGTGTTACGCGGTTCCGGCCGGCGCGCGCTACTCCTTGCCGAACGCGGGATCGAGCTTGACCAGCGCCGCCATCACGAACGCCGGAATGGTGGCGATGCAGACCCAGATGAAGAAGTGTTGGTAGCCGAGCTGCTGCTGGATCCAGCCGCTCGCCATGCCGGGCAACATCATCCCGAGCGCCATGAAGCCGGTGCAGATGGCGTAATGGGCGGTCTTGTGCGGGCCGTCGGCGACCATGATCATGTACAGCATGTAGGCGGCGAAGCCGAAGCCGTAGCCGAACTGCTCGGCGGCGATGCAGGCGGCGATCAGGTAGATGTTCTGGGGCAGGGCGCTGGCGAGGTAGACGAACACCAGGTCCGGCAGGTGCACGGCCAGCACCATAATCCACAGGCAGCGCTTGAGGCCATAGCGCGATATCGCCAGCCCGCCCAGCAGCCCGCCCAGGGTCAGCGCGACGACGCCGATGGTGCCGTACACCAGCCCGACCTGCGAGGTGCTCAGGCCGAGGCCGCCCTTCTCGGCCGGGTCGAGCAGGAACGGCGTGGCCAGTTTGAGCAATTGCGCCTCGCCGAGCCGGAACAGCAGCAGGAAGCCGAGGATGACGAGGATGTCCTTCTTCTTGAAGAAGGCGGCGAAGGTGGCGACGAACTCGCGCAGCGGCGCGCCGGCCGGCGCCAGGGGGCGGTCCTCGGCCGGCCTGGGCAGCATGAAGTGGTGGTAGGCGAACAGGGCGAAAAACAGCGCCGCCAGGATCGCGAACACGCTCGACCAGGCCAGGCGCACGTCGCCGGTGGCCTCCGTCAGGCGCCCGGCCAGATACACCAGCGCGCCCTGGCCGGCGATCATCGCCAGCCGGTAGAAGGTGCTGCGCACGCCGACGAAGGCGGCTTGCTGGCGCTGGCGCAGGCCGAGCATGTAGAAGCCGTCGGCGGCGATGTCATGGGTGGCGGAGCTGAAGGCCATCAGCCACAGGCAGCGCTTCAGGCCCACCCGCGAAATCACGTAGCCGCCCAGCAACCCGCCCAGCGTCAGGGCGATTACCCCGACGGTGCTGTAGGCAACCCCGACCTGCTTGGTGGACAGGCCCAGTCCACCTTCGGCCACCGAATCCATCAGGAACGGCGCGGCAAGTTTGAGCAGCTGGGATTCGCCCAGCCGGTACGTCAATATGAAGCCGAGGATCAGCCAGATGTCGCGCTGCTTGAAGAAGGCGCCGAAGGTGGCGAAGAATTCGCGCAGCGGGTTGTCGTCCTGCTTGACCGCCTTGTCGTCCGCCGGGCGCGGCAGCACGAAGTGGTGGTACACGCACAGCGCGAGGAACATCGCCGCCAGCACGCAGAACACCACCGACCAGGCAAAGCGGACGTCGCCGGTGCGCTCGGTCAGCTGGCCGGCCAGGTACACCAGGCCGCCCTGGCCGGCGAGCATGCCGAGCCGGTAGAAAGTGGAACGCACGCCGACGAACGCGGCCTGCTGCTGCTGGCGCAGGCCGAGCATGTAGAAGCCGTCGGCGGCGATGTCATGGGTGGCGGAGCTGAAGGCCATCAGCCACAGGATCGCCAGGCTGATCTGGAAGAACGAGGGTAGCTGTGTCGTGAGCGCCACCGAGGCGAGGGCAGCGCCAATGACAAACTGCATGCTGACCGTCCACCAGCGCTTGGTGCGGAACATGT
>JACMLV010000647.1 GCA_014379395.1 Burkholderiaceae bacterium | reverse complement strand
GACCCGCGCCGGGCGCGCGCCCGCAGCGAGGCGTTCGCCGGGCACAGCTTCTGGAACCGGCCGGCGCTGCGCCGCCTGGCCTACGCGCTGGCGGCCGCGCTGGCCACGCTGTGCGTGACCACCCCGTTCAGCATGCTGGCCCAGGCCCTGTTCGTGCTGCTGCTGTGGAGCATGGCGCTGCTGATCCGCAAGATTCCCGGCCCGGTCTCGACCCTGCTGCTGGTGGTGCTGTCGGTGACCGCCTCCAGCCGCTACCTGTGGTGGCGCGTCAGTTCGACCCTGAACTGGGAGCAAAGCGTGGACCTGCTGTGGGGCATCGTGCTGGTGGCGGCCGAGATCTACACCTGGACCATTTTGCTGTTCGGCTACATCCAAAGCGCCTGGCCGCTGCGGCGCGCGCCGGCGCCGCTGCCGCCCGCGCCGCATGAGTGGCCCTCGGTCGACATCTACATCCCGACCTACAACGAGCCGCTCAAGGTGGTCATGCCGACCGTCTACGCGGCGCTCGGCATCGACTGGCCGCGCGACAAGCTCAACATCTATCTGCTCGACGACGGCAAGCGCGACGCCTTCCGCCGCTTCGCCGAGCAGGCCGGCGTGGGCTACCTGACGCGGCCCGACAACCGGCACGCCAAGGCCGGCAACCTGAACCACGCGCTCGGCAAGACCGGCGGCGAATACATCGCCATCTTCGACTGCGACCACATCCCGACCCGCGCCTTCCTGCAGTCGACCATGGGCTGGTTCCTGCGCGACGCGCAACTGGCCCTGATGCAGACCCCGCACCACTTCTTCTCGCCCGACCCGTTCGAGCGCAACCTGGACCGGTTCCGGCGCACCCCGAACGAGGGCGAGCTGTTCTACGGCGTGATCCAGGACGGCAACGACCTGTGGGACGCCACCTTCTTCTGCGGCTCGTGCGCGGTGCTGCGCCGCGGCCCGCTCGAACAAATCGGCGGCATCGCCGTCGAAACCGTCACCGAGGACGCGCACACCGCCCTCAAGCTGCAGCGCCTGGGCTACCACACCGCCTATCTGAACGTGCCGCTGGCGGCCGGCCTGGCCACCGAGAGCCTGTCGGCCCACATCGGCCAGCGCATCCGCTGGGCGCGCGGCATGGCGCAGATCTTCCGGCTCGACAACCCGTTCCTGGGCAAGGGCCTGAGCTGGGCCCAGCGCGTGTGCTACGGCAACGCCATGCTGCACTTCCTCAACGGCGGGCCGCGGCTGGTGTTCCTGACGGCGCCGCTGGCCTTCCTGTTCTTCCACGCCTACGTGATCTACACGCCGGCCGTGTCGGTGCTGCTGTTCGTGCTGCCGCACATGATGCACGCCAACCTGACCAATTCGCGCATCCAGGGCGGCCACCGGCACTCCTTCTGGGCCGAGGTGTACGAGACGGTGCTGGCCTGGTACACGGTGCGCCCGACCACGGTGGCGCTGTTCAATCCGGGCAAGGGGCAGTTCAACGTCACCGCCAAGGGCGGCCTGGTCGAGCGCGACTATTTCGACTGGACCATTTCGCTGCCCTACCTGGTGATCGTCGGGCTCAACCTGGCCGGCCTGCTGGCCGGGGTCGGGCGCCTGATCTGGGGCCCGGCCGACGAGATCGCCACCACCCTGCTCAACCTGTTCTGGACCTGCTACAACATCCTGCTGCTGGGCGCGGCCATCTCGGTGGCCTCGGAAACGCGCCAGGTGCGCCTGTCGCACCGCGTCAGCATCCGCCTGCCGGCGCTGCTGCGCCTGCCCGACGGCAAGCTGCTGCCCTGCCACACCGCCGACTTCTCCGACAGCGGCGCGGCGCTGGTGATGCCGCTCATGCCCGAGCTGGCGCCCGACGCCAAGGTCAGCGTGTCGCTGTGGCGCGGCGAGGAGGAATACGCGTTCCCGGCGCGCGTGATCGGCTGCGCCGCGCCGCAGGTGCGGCTGCACTGGGAACTGACCGGCCAGGAGCAGCAGATACAGCTGATCCAATGCACCTTCGCGCGCGCCGACGCCTGGGCCGCCTGGGCCGACGGGCGCCAGCACGACCGCCCGCTCAAGGGCCTGCAAAGCGTGCTGCGCACAGATCG
>JACMLV010000646.1 GCA_014379395.1 Burkholderiaceae bacterium | reverse complement strand
GCAAGCCGGCCGCCGCGCCGGAGCCGGCCCCGGCCGACATGGCGCGCGTCGACAGCTTGTCTTTTTCGCTCAACCCGCTCGCGCTCATGAAGCGCACCATCGCGATCCCCGAGCTGCGCTTCGACGCGCCGCGGGTGCAACTGGAGCGCCGCGCCGACGGCGGCAACAACTGGACCTTCAAGCAGAAGGAAGCCGCCTCGTCCTGGGACCTCGACTTGCAGCGGGTGGTCTTCAGCAAGGGCCAGCTGCGCGTGCGCGACGCGCTGCGGCGCGCCGACTTGGTCGCCGACATCGACACGCTGCCGGCCGATCCGGTCTACGGCATCGCCTGGAAGCTGAGCGGCAAATACAACGGCGAGGCGCTCAGCGGCCACGGCAAGGCGGGCGCGGTGTTGTCGCTGCAACACCAGGACGCGCCCTACCCGCTGATGGCCGACATCAAGGCCGGCGGCACGCGCGTCGCCCTCGAGGGCACCTTGACGCGCCCGAGCGCGCTGGCCGCGCTCGACCTGCGCCTGAAACTGTCGGGCGTGAGCATGGCGCGCCTGTATCCGCTGACCGGCATCTTGCTGCCCGAGACGCCGCCGTTCGCCACCGAGGGCCATCTGACGGGCGAGCTCGGCGCCGGGCCGGGGCGCTGGGTCTACGAGGACTTCCGCGGCAAGGTCGGCGACAGCGACATCCACGGCAAGCTCGAATTGCAGTCCAAACAGTCGCGCACGCTGCTCACCGGCGCGGTCGGTTCGCGCCTGCTCAAATTCGGCGACCTGGCGCCCCTGATCGGGGCCGACTCGAACGCCAGCAAGGCCGCGCGCGGCGCCCCGGTACTGCAGCCGGCCGGCAAGGTCTTGCCGGTCGAGCCGTTCAAGACCGAGCGCTGGAGCAGCATCGACGCCGACGTCACCTACACCGCCGAGCAGATCACGCGCGAGAAGCAACTGCCGCTGCACAAGCTGAGCACCCACCTGATCCTCAAGGACGGCGTGCTCTCGCTCAAGCCGCTCAACTTCGACATCGCCGGCGGCACCTTGAGCTCCGAGATCCGGCTCGACGGCAGCGGCGGCGCCGGCCGCAAGGCGATCCGGGCCGACTTGAAGGCCAGCGCGCGCCATTTGAAAATCAAGCAATTGTTTCCCGCCTTGAAGCCGCTGGCGGCCAGCATGGGCGAGATCAACGGCGACGCGCGCCTGTCGGCCACCGGCAATTCGGTCGCCAGCCTGCTCGGCTCCTCCAACGGCGAGCTGAAAACCCTGGTCAACGAGGGCACCATCAGCAAGCTGCTGCTCGAGGAGATGGGCCTGAACGTGGGCAACGTGGTGCTGGCGCGGCTGTTCGGCGACCGGCAGGTCAAGCTCAACTGCATGGCCACCGATTTCGTCGTCAACGACGGCTTGATGCGCAGCCGCAGCTTCATCGTCGACACCGAGGAGGCGATCCTCAACATCAGCGGCGACGTCAGCCTGGCCGGCGAGCGGCTCGACCTGACGATCCGGCCCGAAACCCGGGGCCTGCGGATCTTCTCGCTGCGCTCGCCGCTGTATGTGCGCGGCAGCTTCAAGCAGCCCCACGTGAGCGTCGACAAGGGCGTGCTGGCGCTGCGCGCCGGCGGCGCGCTGGCGCTGGCGGCGGTGGCGGCGTCAGGAGTTCGATGAGCCAGCTGGGTGCACCCGCGAGCGGAGTTTCTGCCGGGTGAGCGTCGCGATGCCGCTGATATCGAACGCCTAAG
>JACMLV010000645.1 GCA_014379395.1 Burkholderiaceae bacterium | reverse complement strand
TGCAAGCGGCTGACGGCGACGCAGGGGGCTCCATAGTTGTATTTCGGTGTGAGGATGGCTTCCCTGATCGCGTGAATATCGCGATTCACGATCCTGGTTTCGCCATCCTTGCGGGTTTCGTAGACAAACAGATCGAGTCGATCTAGCAATTCCTCGTCAAGATGGTTGCGGATGAAGCTGAAATCGTCCTCCTCCTTGCAGATCTGGCGCGCCGCCGCCACGCCTTCACGCTCGACAATACGCTCCCATATCGAAAAGCCCAGATGATACGGGTTAACGGACAATGCCAACTGGCGCTCCCCGGCGTAGGGCCGCACGACATCCGAATGAGACTTGATCGCCGACACATAGAGTTCATTTGGCAGGAAGCGCGCTTCGCGTAGCAAGCGAGCATGCCAGTACGAGGCCCAGCCCTCATTCATGATCTGACAGGCGAATACCGGATAGAAATAGAAAGCCTCCTCACGCACCGCCAGGAAAATATCGCGCTCCCAGCCTTCGAGCTCGGGCGCATATTGCGCGATAAACCAGAGCAAGTCGTACTCTAGTTGCGGCGGAATATGGGGCCGTGGCGGCAAGGTGGAGGGGCGGGGCGGCGCGCTCTCGCCGGGCAAGTTCAGATAGCGTTGGTGAAATGGTCCGGGTAACTCTTCCGCGGCCCCCTTTATGGCCTCCGGATACGGCTGTCGGTGCAACGGCATGTTAAAGGCGATGTGCGGCTCCAGCGCCAATGCCGCGTCCAGTGCCGCCTCCACCCGATCTTGGCCGTAGCGCACCACGGCGGCCTCGATGCGATGCGCGCGCGCGGCGCTCTGTTCCAGGATCTGGCTGCCCGCCATCGTCGCAAAGCGCTTGAATAACTCGTTGTTCTTGGCAAAATCGGCATGGCCAAGCACATGGGCGGTCACCAGCGTATTTTCCGCGATGGAATTGCCATCGACCAGATATGCGTGACATGGATCGCCGGGAAACATGACTTCGAAAATGCGCGAATTGCCCATTTTTTGGTGCACTAACTGATGGATATAGCGCACCCCGAAAGACCAGTGGCGCATGCGCACTGGCAGGCCGTAAACCGCTATCTCGGTCATGAAGTCGTTCGGCACCAGTTCAAAGTCCACCGGATAGAAATCCAGACCCAGCTCGACTGCCAAGGCCTCGATGCGTGCCTGGTACTGTGCAAGGCCGGGCGATGGACTCACGGTGTGGCCTCGTGGCTGTCGGCCTGATTGACGAAAAACTTCCGGATCGCGCGCCAGACGTCGTCCGTGTTGCACAGCACGGTGCTAGAGAGCGGCATGCCGCGCCGCTCCATTTCATTGCACAGGCGCCGCATTTCGGTCTCCAACGAACGCGGCATCCCGGGGGCCGTTTCCAGGTAGCCGATGTAATTGACCAGTTCGCCCAGCTGCCGCAAGGCCTCGCCGGCCTCGGCTCTGTCCTCGGTGAAATTTTCCCCGTCGGAGGCGTAAAACATATAGGCGTTGCACAGGGCCTTGTCATATCGTTCACGCACCATCTCCAACGTGAGCCGGAAGGCGCTCGACGCGATCGTGCCGCCGATGCCGGTGACCAGGAAAAACTCGTTTTCCGGGAATTCCCAGGCGCGCGTCGTGTGGGCGATAAAATGGATGTCGATCTTGGCGTAACTACGGCGCAAGCCTTGCAGTGCGAAAAAGAAGAAAGACTTGGCCAGCTTGCGTTCGGCTTGGGTCATGCTCGCCGAGACGTCGACGACAAAAAACACGACCGCGCTGGTGCTGGGTTTGGGCCGCATCAGCAGCTGTCGAAAACGCAAATCGTCATTGGTAAAGGCGACCGGATCGGGTTGAATCGCGCGGCGCTTGATGGCTTCCTTCACCGTGCGCCGGCGGTCCAGGCGGGAGCGGGCGCCGCGCTTGTCCCAGCCCTCGCGCACCAGCTCCTGTTCCTCGACGACGGCGTGGCGCTTCGGTTTGAGCAAGGGCAGCTTGAGCTCTTCCCACAGCCAGTCCATGATGTCATCGACCGACAACTCGAGCAGCAGGCGCACCTCGCCATCCTGATTGCCGCCCTCACCGTCGGCATCGCCGTCGTCGCCATGAGTGGCGGGATGGGCTGGTCGCAAGATGTCGCCCGGCTGGCCTTCGCCTTGCCCGGCCCCGCTCGCGCTGCGCGCATCGGCCAGGCGGAAGCGGGCGTGCTCAAGCATCCGCACCGGCACCTGCACCGTGCGCTCCCGGGTGCCGGTGATCAGGTCGGGGCCGGCGATCAGGTCGGGCAGGTGCGCCTGAACCGCCTCGCGCACCTTTTGATTGTGACGCAGCCAGTCGCGGGCGCCGCGCGAAAACAGCTCATACCATGTGCTTTGCATGCCGTGCCGGGTTGGACTCACAATGTGCCTCTTAACACCTGCTCATTCTTGCGCCAGCAGCGTGGTGACGTAATTGAGCGCTTCACGCGCGCTGTGGCTGTCATAACCGTATTCGTCGACCAGACGCTGTTCGACGGCCGAGATTTTGGCCTTCACTTCGTCGTCGGGCCGCTTGGCCGAACTCACCAGGCGCAACACATCGCGGCGTTGCTCAAACAGATACTGCTGCACCGCGTCCCGCAACGGGATGTGGCTGCCCAGTCCGAATTTCTCGCCGCGTTTGTAGGCGCCCATCGCCTTGCGCACGACCTCCTGGCGAAATGATTGCTTGCCGGAATCGGAGATATGGATTTTCTCTTCCACCGTGCGCAAAAAGCGCTCGTCGGGCCGCCGCTCCTCGTTCGTGATGGGATCCTTGATTTGGCGGTTGTCAAGCATTGCCTCAACTTCGTCGAGATACTTGTTGAGCAGGTCCTGCGCCTCCTGCTCGAACGAGACGAACAGCGCCTTGTGCACGTCCTCCTTGACCCAGCGGTTATAAAAATCCTTGCGCGTTAGCACCAGATAATCGACCCAGCGCCGTTTTTTCTTCGGCTCGACGCGGGCGTCGCTTTCAATTCCATCCTTGAGCGCGAGCAGCACGTCCATCGTGCTCAGGCTTTTTTGATTCGAAGCGATGATGGCGTTGGACAGGGCGTTGATGACAAAGCGCGGCGACACGCCGGCCAAGCCCTCGTCCGGGGCCTTCTCCTTGTCCTTGACGCGCCTGGCTTCCGACCGGTTCACACCCTCGACCTCCTCATCTGCATAGATGCGCACTTTTTTGACAAGTTCCGCCTCCTTGTCGTCGCCTTCCTGTATACGGCTCAAAATGGCGAACACCGCCGCCGCGTGCAGCACGTGCGGATCGAGGTGCACGTCGCGGAAGGCCGGCGCGGCCGACAGAATCAGCTTGTGATAGATGCGCGCCTCCTCCCGATAATTGAGGGTGTAGGGCACCTGGACGATGACCATCCGGTCGAGCAGGGCTTCGTTCTCGCTTTCCTGCAGAAATTTCCGGAATTCGGCCAAATTGGTGTGGGCCAGAATGGTTTCGTCGAGGAAAATCAGCGGGAAGCGCGACACCTTGACGTTCTTTTCCTGCGTCAGGGTCAGCAGCAGATACAGGAATTCCCGCTTGACCTTCAAGATCTCGATCATTTCCAGCATGCCGCGGCTGGCCGCGTACACGGCGCCGGACCAGGACCAGGCGCGCGGATCGCCCTCGTCGCCGTATTCGGCGACCTTGGACAAGTCGACCGAGCCGACCAGATCGGCCAGGTCGGCCGTGGTCGGATCGTGCGGCGCGTAGGTGCCGATCCCGCTGCGGCCCGCTTCCGAGATGTAGATGCGCTCGACCGGCATTTGCAGGAAGTCGCCGCGGTATTCCTGTTCAAGCCGGGCGCGGCAGTGCGGGCAGACTTCGCCGATGATGTCGACCGCATAGGTGTCGCGCAAGCCGGCCCGCATCGTGTGCGGCACCAGATGCAGCGGCGACTCGTGCACCGGGCAGCCGGCGATGCCGTACAGCGCGCCGTCCTGGGTGTAACTGTATTCCTCCAGTCCGCGCTTGAGCAGGATGACCAGGGTCGACTTGCCGCCGGAAGGCGGGCCGAGCAGCAACAACAGGCGCCGCCCGACCTCCGAGCCGGCCGCCGCCGCCTTGAAATAGGCCGCCACCCGGTCGATCGCGTCGTCGATGCCGAACAAGTCGTCGGCGAACAGGCGGCAGCGGAAGTGCCCGTCCTCGTCCTCGTAGCCGCTCCAGCGGATCATGTCCCAGATGTACTGATGCGAGCTGCGCGCCAGCGCCCCGGGCGCCCCGGGCAGAACTTGCTCGATGAATTGGGAAAATGTGCCGGACCAGTGTCCGATCCGATGTTCCTGGGTGAACGCCACCAGCCGATCCAGGAAATGCGCTCGCCGCTGGCCTTCGTCGACTTGCGGATCCTCACGATTAATCGTCACATTTTGCTCCTGATGGAAGGACGGCTGCGGTGGCCGACTGGCGCCGGTACGCTTTTTAGTATAGGTTGGGGGCCTCCCGCTAGCGGATGATCTGCCTCAATGCGTCCGACGGAACCCGGGAGCGGGGGAGAGATTTTTCAGGCCGAGCGCGCCAGGGGCGGCCGGTTGGACGCTTGCGCCCGGCGGAGCCGGGAACGCGCGTGGGGACGGGGG
>JACMLV010000644.1 GCA_014379395.1 Burkholderiaceae bacterium | reverse complement strand
AGGCGACGGCGGCAGCGTCGGCGCGCGAGGTGGCCAAGGCGCAGGTGCGGGTGCTGCGGGTGGCGCTCAAGGACGCCCAGCAGCAGCTCGCCTACAACCAGGTGCTGGCGCCGGTCGCCGGCCGCATCGGCAAGCGTTCGGTCGAAGTCGGCATGCGCGTGCAGCCGGGCCAGCAACTGGCCGCCATCGTGCAGGACGAGGTCTGGGTCACGGCCAACTTCAAGGAAACCCAGTTGGCCGAACTGCGCCCCGGCCAGAGCGTGAAGGTCAGCATCGACGCCTTGTCGGGCCATCCCCTGACCGGCAAGCTGGACAGCTTCGCGCCGGCCTCCGGCGCCCAGTTCGCGCTGCTGCCGGCCGATAACGCGACCGGCAACTTCACGAAAATCGTGCAGCGGGTGCCGGTCAAGATCGTGCTCAAGGCGGAAGACGTCAAGGCGCTCGGCGGGCGCCTGGTGCCGGGCATGTCGGCCCTGGCGGAAGTGGAAATCGGCCAGCCGGAAGCGGCGCAGCAGCCAGCGGCGCGCTAGGGGGCGTGCGATGAGCAGCACCACTTACATCGCCCCGCCGCAAGTGGGCGAGCAGGTTTCCGGACGCACCTGGATCGCGGTCGCGGCGGGCATGATGGGCGCCTTCATGGCGGTGCTCGACATCCAGATCACCAACTCCTCGCTGCGCGACATCCTCGGCACGCTGTCGGCCACGCAGGAGGAGGGCTCGTGGATCTCGACCGCCTATCTGGTGGCCGAAATCATCGTCATTCCGATGACGGCGCTGCTGACGCGCGCGCTCAGCCTGCGCGTCTACATGATCGCCACCACCGCGCTGTTCCTGCTGTTTTCGACGCTGTGCGGCGCGGCCTGGAACTTGCCGAGCATGATCGTGTTCCGCATGATGCAGGGCTTGACCGGCGGCGCGCTGATCCCGATGGCGATGACCCTGGTGATGCTGAAATTGCCGCCGTCCAAGCGCGCGGCCGGCATGGCGATCTTCGGCCTGACGGCGACGATGGCGCCGACCATGGGGCCGACCCTGGGCGGCTACCTGAGCGAGCTGTATGGCTGGCCGTCGATCTTCTACATCAACTGGGTGCCGGGCGCGCTGCTCATCGCCGGCTTGATGTACGGCCTGGACCGCGAGCCGATGCAGCTCAAAACGCTGTGGAAGGCGGACTGGCTCGGCATCGGCTTCATGGCGCTCGGCCTGGGCTGCCTGACGATCTTCCTGGAGGAGGGCAACTCGAAGGATTGGTTCGAGTCGGGCTTCATCGTCACCTTCGCGGCGCTGTCCCTGACCGGCTTGCTGGGCTGGGTCGTCACCAGCGCGACGCGCGCCGAGCCCTTCGTCAACCTGGCGTTGTACGGTCGCCGCAATTTCCTGGTCGCCACGGCCCTGTCGGCCGTCACCGGCATGGGCTTGTACGGTTCCTCGTTCCTGCTGCCGCTGTACCTGGGCCAGATCGCCGGCTATTCGCCGATGCAGATCGGCGAGGTCATCATGTGGGTCGGCCTGCCGCAACTGTTCATCATGCCGTTCGTCGCCAAGCTCTCGTCCAAGGTCGACAACCGCATCCTGTGCTCGATCGGCCTCGGCCTGTTCGGCGCCTCCTGCCTGATGAACGCCAACATGGACGCCACCACCGGCTACGACCAGTTGCTGCTGTCGCAGGTGGTGCGCGCGCTCGGCCAGCCGTTCATCATGTTGACGCTGTCGAACTTTGCGATGCAGGGCATCGCGCCGCGCGACATGCCGTCGGCGTCGAGCCTGTTCAACATGACACGCAACCTGGGCGGCTCGATCGGCATCGCGCTGCTGGCGACCGCGCTCAGTACCCGCGAGCATTTCCACTCGGCCCGGCTGGGCGAGGCCGTCTCGCTGACCGCCGCGCCGACGCGCGAACGGATCGACCAGCTGACCGCGTCGTTCATCAACAGCGGGATCGATCCGGTGACGGCCGGCAACCAGGCGCTCGCCGCGATCGACCGCATCGTGCGGCGCGAAGCGTATGTGATGGCCTATAACGACGGCTTTTGGATCATCGGCCTGGTGCTGCTCTCCTGCATCGGCGTGCTGTGGTTCGCCGACAAGCTCAAGTCGCCCTCCGGCCCGGGCGGCGGCGGGCACTAAGCGGCGGGTAATGAGATAGGATGGATTTGTTTACAGCAAGAATTTTGTTAGCAGCAAAAATTTTCGAGGACGACATATGTTGACAGCTTTGACACGCGCTCCACTGGCCGCAGCGCTGGCCCTGGCCTTGGCCGGCTGCGCCACCGTCGGCCCCGACTTCAAGGCGCCGGACGCGTCGGCCGCCGCCGGCTACCGCCATCAGGTCGCGGCCGACGCCGCCCAACTGCCGCAACAATGGTGGCGCGTGTTCAACGACGCCACGCTGGACCGGCTGGAACAAAGCGCGCTGCGCGACAACCCGAGCGTGCAGGCGGCCGGGCAGCGCCTGCTGCAAGCCGAGGCGCAACTGGGCGGCGTGCGCGCCAACCAGTCGCCGACGATGAGCGTGAATGCGTCGGTGGCCAACTCGCGCACCTCGGCCAACACCTCGCAGGGCTTGGCGCTGGGCAAGCGCTCGATCAGCGGCAACAACTACGCGCTGGGCGCGGCGATGTCGTATGAACTCGACCTGCTGGGCCGGGTGCGGCGCGCGGTCGAAGCGGCCGACGCCCAGGCGCTGGCGGCCGCGTCCGAGCGCGACGGCGTGCTCTTGATGCTGTCGGCGCAGGTCGCCACCAGCTACTGGCAGCTGCGCGGGCTCGATGCCGAAGCGGCGATCCTCGACGGCGCGCTCGGCACCCGGCGCGAAACCGAGCAACTGGTCGAGGCGCGCTTCAACGCCGGCCTGACCAACGAACTGGACCTGTCGCGCGCCCGCGTCGAGCGCGCCAACGCGCAGGCCGATCTGCACGAGGT
>JACMLV010000643.1 GCA_014379395.1 Burkholderiaceae bacterium | reverse complement strand
GAGAAAGGCCCGCACCGCCTCGGCGGCGACGCCTTCGGGCACCAGGCAAGTCACGGCCGCCGCGCCGCCGCGCCAGGCATCGAACAAGGCCGCCACCGGCGCGTGCGGATAACAGAACAGCGACACCTTCAGCGCAGCCATTTCGGCCGCCGTCACGCCGAGTCGCGCCAGAAAAGCCGACTGGGCGTCCGGGTCGGATTGGAATGGCAGGCGCTGCCGGTCGAGCGCGGCTTCGCGCAGCAGCCCGCCGGTCTTGCCGGTGAAGCCCGGGAAAAAGAAATGCTTGGTCAAGGGCAGGCGCGGGTGCGGCGACGGCAGGGTGTGGCAGCCTTCGACCCACTCTTCCGCCGTCAAGCCCTCCAGGTTCAGCCAGACCGGACGCGGCGCGCACTGGGCCATCGCGGCGATGTAGCCGGGCGGAATATCGCAGGCGAAAAATTCGATCACGATGTCGGCCACGTCGCCGGGCGCGAACACGCCGTCCTGATCGCGCCAGTGACGCACCGTCACGCCGTCTAGTTGCTGCGCGTCGGCGTCGAGTTCAACCTCGGGGCAAATGCGCTGGAAGCTCGGCAAATGGTCGACCCACAGGGTGACCGCAACGCCGTGCTCCAGCTGCAACTGGCGCGCCAGGCGCCAGCAGATGCCGATGTCGCCGTAGTTGTCGACGACTTTGCAAAACAGCGCCAGCGATCTGGCTTCGGTTGTATCGAGAGGCATGTTGGATGGCGATGTCAAGACGGCGCGGATATTATCCGGCGAAACGGCCGGCACAAACAAAAGAGCCGGCTGCGACGCTTATGCGTCGCAGCCGGCTTTGTCCTGGCGTCCCCAAGGGGATTCGAACCCCTGTACTCACCGTGAAAGGGTGATGTCCTAGGCCTCTAGACGATGGGGACAGAAATCTGTCCTGAATGCCAAACCGCGCATCCGGCCCTACTGCGGTTGCCGCCCAATAAGAAACCCCGACGCATCAGGACATGGCGCGCAGCAACTTGAAAAATCCTGGCGTCCCCAAGGGGATTCGAACCCCTGTACTCACCGTGAAAGGGTGATGTCCTAGGCCTCTAGACGATGGGGACCTGTGCTGATTGATACCGCTCAGCGGACTCTTCCTTAAGGTTTGTCACCCCTCAAAAAAGCGTGCGCGAATCTTACCATGAGGCACCCGGCCAAATCAATAGCGCACCGGACAAAACCGGCCGCCGCGCCGCTTGCGGCGTCGTGGCCAATCGGCCCGCCCTCACCGGTCGGCCCACTGCCCGCGCGCCTCGCGCTCGTCCCAGATCGCCTTGATGTCGAGGATGCGCGGCAGGATGGCGACAAAGGTGTCGACCATCGCCGGCTCGAAATGGCTGCCGGCGCCCTCGCGCAAGGTCGCCACCACGCGCTCGATCGGCCACGCCTCCTTGTAGGAGCGCTTCACCGCCAGCGCGTCGAACACGTCGGCCAGCGCGACCATGCGCGCCGCCTCGGGAATCTCCATGCCGGCCAGGCCGTCCGGATAGCCGCTGCCGTCCCACCATTCATGGTGGCGCAGCGCGACCTCGGCGGCGATCTTGAACACCGGCGCCTCGCTCTTGGAGAGGATGTCGTGCCCCATACGCGGATGGGTTCGCATGATCGCCCACTCGGCCGCGTCGAGCGGGCCGGGCTTGCGCAAGATGGTGTCCGCGATGCACAGCTTGCCGGTGTCGTGCATCGGCGCGGCCAGCTCGAGTTGCTTGCAGGCGTCGGCCGACCAGCCGCGCGCGGCCGCCAGGGCGCCCGCATAGGCGGCCATGCGCCAGATGTGCGCGCCGGTGTCGGTGTCGTTGAAGTGGCCGGCCTCGCCGAGCATGTGGATCGCGTCGCTGTAGCTGCGTTCGAGCAGGGCCGCGCGCACCAGCGACAGGTGGGTGCGCACGCGCGCGCGCACGAGGGCCGGCGAGACCGGCTTGATGATGTAGTCGACCGCGCCGACCGCGAAGCCGGCCTCCTCCTCGCCGACCTCGGACAGCGAGGTGACGAAGATCACCGGGACGGCCTCGGTGCGCGGGTCGGCTTTGAGCGCGCGGCAGGTGGCATAGCCATCCATTTCCGGCATCTGGATGTCGAGCAGGACCATCGACGGCTTGTGCTTGAAGGCGGCGGCCAGCGCCTCGACGCCGTTGCGGGCGAACACCAGCCGATGGTCGCGCGCCAAGATCTGCTGCAGGGCTGCCAGGTTTTGCGGTTCGTCGTCGACGATCAGGATCGGACCATTGGACATCATGCCTCCATCGATAGATTAAGCTTGAGTTCGCAAGCGATGCTGCGCACCAGCTGCTCGCCGGCGCGGCAATCGAAGTTCTCGGCGGCCTCGCGCAGCGCCGCCACATGCCGCGCCGCCAGGGTCCGGCCGCAGCGCTCCAGCAAGGGCCCGACCGAACTCGGGTCGTCGGCGTTGAAGGCGGCCAGCGCCTG
>JACMLV010000642.1 GCA_014379395.1 Burkholderiaceae bacterium | reverse complement strand
TCGGCGCGGCCTTGGCCAGCGGCGGCGCCGGCTTCGGCCTGGCCGGCATGCGCGAGCGCGTCGCCGCGCTGGACGGCGAACTGAGCTTTGACAGCGGCGGCGGCGGCGGCACTCGCCTGCGGGTACTGCTGCCGGCCGAGCCAGGCGCCACCTTCGAAGAACCAGAGGAGCAAGCATGAACACATCCCTTGCCGGCTTAAGCGTCCTGCTGGCCGACGACCACGCCATCGTGCGCATGGGCTTTCGCCTGCTGCTCGAGGGAGCCGGCGCCAGCGTGGTGGCCGAAGCCGACAGCGGCGAGCAAGCCCTGCTGCTGTACGCCGAAACCACGCCCGACGTGCTGGTGATGGACGTCTCGATGCCCGGCCTGGGCGGGCTGGGCGCGCTCGAGCGCCTGTACCCGCGCCATCCGGGCGCGCGGGTGCTGATGCTGTCGGCGCACCAGGACGCGGTGATCCCGGTGCGCGCGCTCAAGGCCGGCGCGATCGGCTACCTGAGCAAACGCTGCCTGCCGCAGGAATTCCTGCGCGCCGTCGGCCAGGTCGGGCGCGGCCAGCGCTACCTCGACCCGGAACTGGCGCAGCAAGTCGCGCTGGCCCAGATCTCCGGCACCGCCGACCCGGCCCAGGCCCTGACCGACAAGGAATTCTCGGTCTTCCTGCAACTGGCGCGCGGGCGCACCGTCAACCAGGTGGCCCAGGATTTCCACCTGAGCGCGAGCACCGTCGGCACCCACCTCTACCACATCAAGCAAAAGCTCAACGCCGGCAACGCCGCCGAACTGGCCGTGATCGCCATGCGCGCCGGCTTGATGGAGGCTTGAGGCGCCGGCGTCGAGAAAATCGCTAGCCGGCCTCGCGGAAAACGCGAGCCGATTCTCCATCCGTTCGGGGCGCACTCCCCTGCCCGCCTGCCTACACTGGCAGGCAAAGAGGTCGGGCATTCGCACCGGCCCGATTCAGGAGAAGACGCATGCCGAAAGAATCGCAAGGAATCAGCCTGGACGGCCAGGGCAAGCCGCTCTGGCTGACGCTGGAACTGACCTACCGCTGCCCGCTCAAATGCTCGTGGTGCAACAACCCGCTCGACTTCAAGGATTACGCCGAACGCGAGCTGTCGACCGAGGAATGGAAGCGCGTGCTGCGCGAAGGGCGCGAACTGGGCGCGCTGCAACTCGGCTTCACCGGTGGTGAGCCGCTACAGCGGCCCGACCTCGAAGAGCTGGTCGCCTACGCTGATCAGCTCGGCTATTACACCAACCTGATCACCTCCGGCATCGGCCTGACCGAAGAGCGCATGGTGGCCCTCAAGCAAGCCGGCCTCAAACAAGTGCAACTGTCGCTGCAAGCGATCACGCCCAAGCTGACCGACGAACTGGTCGGCGCCAAGGCGCATGCGCTCAAGCTCGAAGCGGCGCGGCGCATCAAGGCGCATGGCTTCCCGATGGTGCTCAACATGCCGGTTTGCAAACAGAACATCGGAGACGTCGGCGCCATGTGCGAATACGCGCTGGAGATGGGCTTTGAATACGTCGAATTTGCCAACCTCCAGTACTACAACTGGGCGCTGGTGAACCGCGACGAACTGATGCCGAGTCTGGCGCAGGTGCGCGAGGCGGAGGCGACGATCCAGCACTGGCGCCAAAAGGCCGGCAAGGCCATCACGCTCTATTTCGTGATCCCCGACTACTATGAGGGCCGGCCGAAGGCGTGCATGAACGGCTGGGGCGCGATCCACCTGACCATCGCCCCGGACGGCGTGGCCATGCCTTGCCAGGAAGCGCGCGTGATTCCCGGCCTGGAGTTCGAATCGGTGCGCGACAAGCCCCTGGCCTGGCTGTGGCACGAGTCGCCCCTGTTCCGCAAATACCGCGGCCTCGACTGGCTGCCCGAGCCGTGCAGCTCCTGCGCCGACAAAGAAAAGGACTTCGGCGGTTGCCGCTGCCAGGCACTGCTGTTGACCGGCGACGCCAGCAACACCGACCCGGCCTGCAGCCTGTCGCCGCATCATCACGTGGTGCAGGAAGCGATCACCAGCGTGGCGCGCCCGCTGCGCTTTCGCAAGCCGCTCGTCAAGCGCAGCGCCAGCGCCGTGTCGACCGCCTTCATGGAGGATTGAGGATGCCGCACCCTTACGACAGCGCCACCGGCACCATCGTGCTCGGCCTGCTGCTGACCGGCGCGCTGACCGCCCTGCTGCGCCTGCTGGCCTGAGGCGCACATGGACGGCATCGCCTTCGACCTGCTGCTGCGCTGGACCCACTTCATCGCCGGCATCATCTGGGTCGGCCACAACTACTCCAGCGTGATCCAGCGTCCCGGCTGGCGCCCGCTGGCGGCCGGCGACCTGCGCGACGACCGCAGCCCGCGCTTCCAGGCCCTGCTCAACCGCGAGCACGGCTTCTTCCGCTGGGCCTCGGTGGTGGCCTGGAGCGCCGGCATGCTGATGCTGTGGCGCCATGGCTGGCTGCCGGGCGCGCTCGGCCTGCAAGGCGGCTTGGCGCCGATCGGCGTCGGCGTCTATATCGGCACGCTGATGATGGCCAACCTCTGGCTGGTGCTGTGGCCGCACCAGCAGAAAGTACTGGGGCTCAAGCCGGCCGGTATCGAGGAGCGCCTGCGCTGCTCGCGCATCACCCATCTTTCCTCGCGCACCAACACGATGCTGTCGGTTCCGCTGCTGTTTTTCATGGCGGCCGGTTCCCACGGCGGCGTGCTGGCCGGTTGAAACCGATGCTGACGCCAGTGCGAACCCAGGCGCCGACGCGCGCGCAGACCCGAACCGCGTGGAACTTCGCCGCCGGGCCGGCGCGCCTGCCCGACGCGGTGCTGGCGCGCGCCAACGAGACCTTGTTCAGCCGCGGCTTCGACGGCGCCTGCGCCATCGAGCGCCCGTTCACCGGCGCCGTCTTCCGCGAAGCGCTGGCCGGCGCCCGCCTGCGCCTGGCCAAGTTGCTCGACGTGCCCGACAACTACCGCGTGCTGTTCCTGGCCGGCGGCGCGATGCACCAGTTCGCCGCCGCGCCGATGAACCTGCTCGACCCGGCGGGCGGCCTGAACCGCATCGCCTGGGCCGATTCCGGCTACTGGTCGCGCCGCGCGATACAGGAGGCGGCGCGCTACGCGCCCACCGTGCGGGTGGCCAGCGGCACGCCGCTGAGCGCGCCCGAGAGCGGCGACTGGCGCGTGCCGTCCGACTGCGCCTACTGCCACATCACCACCAATGAAACCGTCGACGGCATCGCCTACCCGAACTGGCCCGACACCGGCGCCGTGCCGCTGGTGGCCGACGCCACATCGAGCTTTTTGAGCGCGCCGCTCGACGTGGCGCGCTTCGGCCTGATCTACGCCAGCGCGCAGAAAAACATCGGCCCGGCCGGGCTGACGGTGCTGATCGTGCGCGAGGATCTGCTGCAGCGTCCGGCGCTCGCGGCGCCATCGGCGCTGTGCTACCGGCTGCAAGCGGCGCAGGACAGCTGCCTGAACACGCCGCCGACGCTGGCGATCCACCTCGCCGCGCTGGTGTTCGAGTGGATCGCCGAATCGGGCGGGCTGGCCCAGGTGGCGGCGGCCAACCAGCGCAAGGCGCGCTTGCTGTACGGCGCGATCGACGCCAGCGCCGGCTTTTATTGCGCGCCGGTGGCGCCGGGACACCGCTCGACGACCAACGTGCGCTACCACTTGGCCGACGCCAGCCTGACCGAGCCCTTCCTGGCGATGGCCGAAGAGGCCGGCCTCCACCATCTGCGCGGGCACAGCCACATCGGCGGCCTGCGCGCCAGCCTCTACAACGCCATGCCGGAAGCCGGCGTCGCGGCGCTGGTCGACTTCATGACGGGGTTCGCCCGGCGCTACGGATGAACGGCGCATGGTGGCGCGGACGGCGCGCGCTTCCGGGCTTGGCCGGCGGCATCGACAAGGACGGCGGCCGGGCCGCGGAATTGCTCGCGGCCGGCTTTGGCAGCGTCGAATTCGGCACCGTCACGCCGCGACCCGAAGCGGGTGGCAATCCGGGCGTGGCCGAGCTGACGGCGCGCCTGCGGATGGCGGCGCCGTGCTCGTCCGACGCGTGCCGGATCGGCATCGGCATCGGAATGAACAGCGCCGCGCCGCCCGACGCGCTGGCGGCCGAGTGGCTGTCCGGCCTGGAACTGGCATGGGGCGCGGCCGACTATCTGAGTTTCAACCTGAGCGCGCGCGCCTACCGCCCCTTGCTCGCACCAACCCATCTGCCCATGCTGCTGCGCGCATTCCAGGTCGTCACGGCCGAACGCGACCGTCTGTGCGGCGACGGCGCGCATTTCCCACTGACGTTGAAAGTGCCGCTCGGCGTGGATGATCCGTTTCCGCTGACGCTGGCCGTCGCGGCGGCCGACGCCGGCTTCGACATGCTGACCGCCGTCCTGCCCGATTCGCCGGCGCGGCTGGATCGGCTGAACCTGCTGGCGGCGCGCCTGCCGCGCCAAACCACCCTGCTGGCCGTGGGCGGCATCCGCAACCACGCCAACGTCCGCGCCGCGCTGGCCGCCGGCGCGCACGGCGTGCAAGTGCATCGCATCTTCGCCGAGCTGGGCGCGGCCTGCCTGCCGGACTTTCTTGCCACGGAAGCAACAATTCCCGCTGATATAATCGGCGACGCCCGGTAGATTTTGCGCTTGGCGAACGCGCCAAGCCAGGAGAACCAGAATTGCCCCAACCGACAGAGACAGCAAACAGCGCAACACCCGCCGCACAATCCGTACCAAGCGGTTCGATACAAGCCTGGATGGCGGCGGTCCGGCCGCGCAGCCTGC
>JACMLV010000072.1 GCA_014379395.1 Burkholderiaceae bacterium | reverse complement strand
CCTGGAAAATCTCGGCCGTGGTCACCCGGCCGGGGTCGTCCGTCACGCCGTGCACCAGCACCGGCACGCCTTCGCGCGCCAGCAGCAGGGCCAGCAGCGGGGTCAGGGTGGCCATTTTGCGGGCCCCGTTGTAGCTGGGGATCAGGACCGGGGCGTACTGGCCCGGCCAGGCGGGAATGCCGAGTTCAGAAAACAGCGCCGTGCTGGTCACGCGCCCGTGCACTTCGGCCGGCCCGTGCACCAGCACCGGCACGCCCTCGCGCGCGAGCAGCAGCGCCAGCAGCGCGGTCAGGTTGGCCATCTTGCGCGCCCCGTTGTAGCTCGGGATGACGATCGGCGCATACGGCCCGGCCGGCGCGGCCAGCGGCGCGAACGAGGCTTCGGCGGCGGCCAGGAAACCGGCGATCTCGTCGACCGATTCGCCCTTGATGCGCATCGCCAGCAGGACCGCGCCCAGCTCGACTTCGGAGACGCGCCCGACCAGCATGGCGCCGTACAAGGCCTCGGCGTCGGCGCGGCTCATGTCGCGCGCGCCGTTTTTGCCGCGCCCGATCTCCTTGATGAAGCGGGCGGCGGGGAAGGATTCGTTCGACTCGATTTGGATGGATGTATTCATGGCCGCCAGCTTACACGGATTGCCGCGCCGCTTGGAACCCCGGCGCGCTTTTTTTCGGCGCCGGGCGGCGGCCCGGCGGTGCATTTCCGCTACACTGTCGGCTCCCCGGAAAACGCTACGAGAGCCCGCACCGTCATGAACAGTCCCGACATCGAAAACTGCAACATCACCTCCTTCGCGCCGATGCCCTCGCCCGAAGCCCTGCACGCCAAGCTGCCGATCTCGGCCGCCGCGTTCGAGACCGTCACCAAAGGCCGCGCCACGCTGCGCGACATCATCGACCGCAAGGACCAGCGCCTGTTCGTGGTGGTCGGGCCGTGCTCGATCCACGACCCGGTGGCCGGCCTCGACTACGCGCGCCGCCTGAAGGCGCTGCAAGCCGAAGTGGCCGACACGATGCTGTTGGTGATGCGGGTGTATTTTGAAAAGCCGCGCACCACCACCGGCTGGAAGGGCTACATCAACGACCCGGACATGGACGACTCGTTCCGCGTCGACGCCGGCATGGAGCAGGCGCGCCGCTTCCTGCTCGACGTGTGCGAAATGGGCCTGCCGACCGCCACCGAGGCGCTCGACCCGATCTCGCCGCAATACCTGGGCGACCTGATCGCCTGGACCGCGATCGGCGCGCGCACCACCGAATCGCAGACCCACCGCGAAATGTCGTCCGGCCTGTCGACCCCGGTCGGCTTCAAGAACGGCACCGACGGCGACATCAGCATCGCCGTCAACGCGATCCTGTCGGCGGCCCATCCGCACTCCTTCCTCGGCATCAACAGCGCCGGCAACGTCGCCATCGTGCGCACCGCCGGCAACGCCTACGGCCACGTCGTGCTGCGCGGCGGCGACGGCCGCCCGAACTACGATTCGGTCTCGATCAAGATCGCCGAGCAGGCGCTGGCCAAGGCCGGCCTGCCGGCCAACCTGGTGGTCGACTGCTCGCACGCGAACAGCTACAAGAAGCCGGAACTGCAACCTTTGGTGATGGCCGACGTGGTCAACCAGATCAGCCAGGGCAACGACTCGCTGGTGGGCGTGATGATCGAATCGAACCTGGTGGCCGGCAACCAGAAGATTCCACAGGATCTGTCGCAGCTGACCTACGGCTGCTCGGTGACGGACGGCTGCATCGACTGGGCGACGACGGAAACCATGCTGCGCGACGCGGCGGCGCAACTGCGCACCCGGCCGGCCGCCAAGGCCGCTTAAGCGGAGAAGACACGGCCGGCACAGGGCCGCTCAAAATGCCGGCCCCACCCACCCTACCTTGCGTCAAAAAATCAGGCGACCTTTTTGCGCGCCAGCACCATCTGCTTCAACTGCGGCACGCAGGAGCCGCAACTGGTGCCGCATTTGAGCTTGTTTTGCAACACCTCCAGTGCGCCCGGCCCGCCGCCGATCCAGCTCAACGCCTCGGTGATCTCGGTCTCGGCCACGTTCATACAGCTGCACACGACCCGCCCGCGCGCCTTGAAGCCCTGCGGCGCGCTCGACGACGGCGACAGCAGCAGGCGCCCGAACGGCGCCACCGGCAGTTGATCGGTCAAGGTCTGCTTCAACCACTGCTCGGCCGAAATGTCGCCGGCCAGCGCCAGCGCCTCCAACTTGCCGTCGCGCACCAGGATATGGCGCGCGTTGCCGCGCTTGCGGTCGTCGTAGCGCAGCACGGCCGCGCCCTCGATGCCGAACAATTCCTCGATCTCGCGCACCAGCTCCGGCTCGGCCGCATAGTCGTCGGCCACCCGCAGCAGCACGCCGACGCGCTCCTTGCCGAACAGCGTGCAGGACGAGAACGCGAAGCGCGCCATGTAGCCGCGCAGGCGCATCTGCAAGGTCAGCGCGGCGCTTGGCTCGACCCAGCCGAACACCAGGAAGCGCCACGGCAGCTCGGCCTTCAAAATCTTCACCGCCGCCTGCTTCAATTCCGGCTGCTTCGACACCGGATCGAACGCCGGCTGCGTCAGCCCGTTCACGCCCAGCATGGCGCCGCCGCCGCTGCGCCCGGACAGGTATTCCTGGCCCCAGTGCATGGCGATGAAAACCTGATTGGCGCCCATCTCCTGCCCGGCCTGCGCCGGCAGGATCTGCGTGCCGCGCCGACTGGTCACGTGCACCAGATCGCCGTCCTTCAATTGCAGGCGCGCCATGTCGGCCGGCGCCATCACCACCGCCGCCTCGGCCGCGTGCGAGAAGGCGTTGGCGACGGTGCCGGTGCGGCTCATGCCGTGCCACTGGTCGCGCAGGCGCCCGGTGTTCAGGTGGAACGGATAGCGCGCGTCGACCGGCTCGGCCACCGGCTCGTAGACCGTGTTGGCGAAGCGCGCCCGTCCGCTGGTCGTTGGAAACACGCCGTCCAGATACAGGCGCGCCAAGCCGCCGGCCGCGCCCTCGGGATACGGCCATTGCTGCGGGCCGCGCTCGGCCAAGAGCGCATACGACAGGCCGGTGATGTCGAGGTCGCGGCCGCGGGTCGAGGCGCGGTGCTCTTCCCAAACTTCCTCCGCAGTGGCGTAGCCGAACATGCCGGGCCGCTTGCCGAACATTGGCGCCAACTGGCGGCCGAAGGCGGCGCCGATCTCCCAGTCGTGCCAGGCCTGGCCGGGCTTGGGCAGCACCGGATTGACGCGCGTGATGCGGCGCTCGGAATTGGTGACCGTGCCCTCTTTCTCGGCCCAGGTGGTGGCCGGCAGCAGCACGTCGGCGTAGGCCACGGTGGCGGTGCTGGCGTAGGCCTCCTGCACGATCACCAGCTCGGCCTTTTGCAGCGCGGCGCGGATCAGCTTCTGATCCGGCATCGACTGGGCCGGGTTGGTGCAGACGATCCACAGGATCTTGATCTCGCCGGCGGCGACCGCGTCGAACATCTCGACCGCCGTCTTGCCGGGCCGCGCCGGCACCTCGTCGACGCCCCACAGCGCGGCCACTTCGGCGCGGTGCGCCGGGTTGGCCAGGTCGCGGTGCGCCGACAGCAAGTTGGCCATGCCGCCGACCTCGCGCCCGCCCATCGCGTTGGGCTGGCCGGTCAGCGAAAACGGGCCGGCGCCGGGCTTGCCGATCTG
>JACMLV010000641.1 GCA_014379395.1 Burkholderiaceae bacterium | reverse complement strand
GCGCTGCGCGCGCCATCGATCATTTGCGCCACCTGGGCGATGGCGCGGCCGCGGATGACCGAGCGCTGGCGTTCGCTCAGCACCAGCAGCAGATCGGCGTCGACCGCCGCGACGCGCAGGCTAGGTTTGAATTGGGGAATAAGGTCGCTGTTCGAGAAATGCATACAATCCGGTTTCTTCATCATTATCCGGCTCCGCCCGCGCTCCGCGCCGGTGCGGGGGCGAGCTGGCGGGGTCTTAAAAAAAGACCCGGGCGCGGCCGCGCCCGGGTCCGGCCGACTAGCAGCAGGAGAACAGATAAGTCGGTCCCGCGTCGTTATAGGCGGCCAGGGCGATGCACTCCTCATCCGCCTCGGGTTTCAGCGGCACCCCGAAGGTCATGCTGTTTTTGGGCAGATTCCATTTCTTCGCCTGTTTATCCCAGCCGTCGCGCGGGCCCGGCGCGACCACGTTCAGGTTGATATTCCACGGGCACTTGTAGGCGAAATAATGCTGCAGCGCGAGCAGCGCGTCGTCTTCCAGCGCTTTTTTGAATTCCTCGTCGCGCCAGGAAAGCGCGATCGCGCGCAGGTACACTTCTTGAAATTCGAGCAGGGATTCGTAGCTTGGCAGATTGTTGGTGAAGGACATGTTCGGTGCTCCGGGTTTAGTAGTTGGTCAGGAAGGTGAGGTGCTGGGCGTTGTATGTGGCCAGGGCGACCGCTTCCTCGCCCGCCTCCGGCTTCGGCGGCAAAACCAGTCGCACGGTGTTTTGCGCGGTGACGGTCCAGCCCACCGTGGAGGTCGGGCTCCATCGCGCGCTGCCGTCGAGGACGTTGACGTCCATGTCGTATGGGAAGTCGTATTGGAACGTCTCCTTGAGGGCGCTCTTGGGCTCCTTGAACAACTCGGCCTTGAATGCCGGGTCTTTCCAGGCCAGCGCGATGGCGCGGATGATCACCGCGCGGTACTGGATGAAGGTGTCGTAATTCGACGAGGTCGGCTTGTATTGCATAACTACTCCTTGCGGTTAGGTTGAACTCACTTCGGGGCTTGCTTGCTTTGGTGAAACAACTGCACTTGCATTGCTCATCGCGTCAAATGCCGCCAGCGCGACCCGCGCGCCGAGCGCGCTGCGCCGCATGCCGGCGCGCTCGGCCAGAGTGATCGCGCAATCGAGATCGGCGCGGATCAACTCGCCGTCCGGGGCGGCCGCGGCGGCCCGGTACTGGGCGCGCCGCCGCAACAACTCCGGCTTGTAATACGGTTCATCGATGTCGTCGCACAGCAACAGGCAAGCCTCGATGCGCGCCAGCGCGGCGCCGTGGTTGCCGGCCCGCGCCTCGGTCTCGGCCGGCAGCGAGGCGAGATAGGTCAAGCCGAGCATGCAGCCCATGCCGCGCAAGCCTTCCAAGACCCGGTCGGCGGCGTCGAGGTCGCAGGTCGACCAACTGTGCACCATCGCGGCATACCCCTCCACCGCCGGCAGGCCGTATTGGTGCGACAGCCCCAGCAACTGCTCGCAGACCGCCCGCGCGCCCGCGCGGTCCTCGGCGTAGTGGTGCAGGAAGGCCAGGTACATCAGCGCCACGCCGAGCGACGGAATGTGGTTGAGCGCGCGGGCGCGCGCCACCGCCTCGCGTGCCAGGGCGAACGCGGCGCCGTCGTCGGTGTCGGCGAACCAGCGCACGTTGGCCAGCCCAGCCATGGCCCAGACGCGCGAGTCGAGGCCGAACACATAACCGTGGTTGGCGTGCTCGGCCGCATCGTAACGATCCAGCACGTGCTCGAACGCGGCGGCCGCCTGGCGATACCCGCCGTCGATCCAACAGGCGATGCCATGCATGGTGTGGCACGCCACGCCCAGGCCGCCCTCTTCCGACGCGGCCGACAGCAGCAGCAGCTGGGCGGTCAGCGTCCTGACCGATTCGCGGTTGCTCGCCACGTGATGGTAGAAGGCCATGGCCCACAGTGTCGGCACCGTCCGGCGCGCGTCGTCGATGCCCTCGATCAGGCGCAGCGCGCGCTCCGCCGCTTCCTTCACGCGCGCGTCGGCCCAGCCGTATTTCGACATCAGGGCGTGGGTCAGGATCCGGCTGATCCCGATTTCGGCCGGGCGCCGCTCCGGCGTGGCCAGTTCGCCGATCCAGACCAGCACGGTTTCGGCCAGCACGATGGCGTCGTCGTGCAGCGCGCGCTCAAGCAGCAACAGCGCGGCGTCGGTGCCGTATCGGACCGCGCCGCCATATTGCTCGGCCAACGCGAAGTGGTGCGCCAGTTGCGCCAGGCGACTCTGGAGCTGCGCCGGCGGGCGCTGTTCCAGCCAGTGCGCGATGCGGGCATGGGTTTGCTTTTGCGCGCGCCTGGGCATCGCGTCGTAGGCGGCGTCGCGGATCAGGGCATGCCGGAACACATAGCTGTCGTCGCGCACCCGCCGCTGGCGGTAGATCAGGCCCGCCGCGACCAGTTCGTCGAGGTCGGCTTGCAGCGTCGCCTCGTCGGCCAGCGCCACCGCCGCCAGCAGCGCGTAGTCGAATTCGCGGCCGATGGCGCCGGCCAGCTGCGCCGTCTCCCGG
>JACMLV010000640.1 GCA_014379395.1 Burkholderiaceae bacterium | reverse complement strand
CGATCCGGCCAAGGCCGGCGAGGTGAGTTCGGCCGATGAGGTGGAGGCCGCCGCAACCGGCTGGCGCGAGGAGACGCGGCAGAAGATGGATGGCTCCGATTCGTGAAGCCGTTCTAGCCCGGGCCGGACGGCGGGCGCGGTGTCCGGCGTCTTGTCGCCGGTGTCCGATCCGCCGCGCTACGCCAGCGGCGCCGCCTGTCCCTCGCCGCCGCTATCCTTGCTTCCAATAAACCCTTTCCGTTCTCGCATCCAGGTCGTGATGTCGTTCGCCGGCTGTGGCGGCGAGTACAGGTAGCCCTGGCCGATGGCGCAGCCGCAGCCCCTCAGGAAAGCGGCATGGCTCTCGGTCTCCACTCCTTCCGCGACGACGGCCAGCTTGAGCGCCTGGGCCAGCGCGATGATCATTTTGACGACCTGGGCGTCGCCGTCGTCGCTGTCGGCGCGCAGGACGAAGGAGCGGTCGATCTTGAGCACGTCGATCGGCAGGCGGCGCAGGTAGGCCAGGCTGGAGTAGCCGGTGCCGAAGTCGTCGACCGCGACGGTGGCGCCGGCCTCCCTCAGCCGGGCCAGCACGCCGGCGATCTCTTGCGGGTTGGCCATGACGACGCTCTCGGTCAGTTCGATCTCCAGGCTGGCCGGGGTGATGCCGTATTGCCGGGTCAGCGCGGCGATGCGCGCGACCAGGTCGTCGTCCTGGAACTGGCGCGCCGAGACGTTGACGGCGATGCGGATCGGGCCCAGCCCGGCCGCCCGCCACGCTTGAGCCTGGCGGCAGGCCTGCTCCAGCACCCAGCTGCCCAGCTCGACGATGACGCGGCTTTCCTCGGCGATCGGGATGAATTCGGCCGGCAGGATCAGGCCCAGTTGCGGGTGGTGCCAGCGCACCAGCGCTTCGACCCCGGCCAGCGCGCCGCTGGCGAGCGAGACCTTGGGCTGGTAGAACAGTTCCAGTTCGCCGTTGGCGGCCGCGCCGCGCAGGGCCATTTCCAGTTGCAGGCGCTGGCCGGCGCGCTCGGTCATGGCCGGCTGGAAGAAGCGGTAGATGCCGCGCCCGGCCGATTTGGCCACGTACATGGCGGCGTCGGCCTGTTTCATCAGGCTGGCGGCGTCGTCGCCGTCCTCCGGGTAGCAGGCGATGCCGATCGAGGCGCCGATCTGGATCGGGTGGCCGGCCACGCTCATCGGCGCGTTCAGGCTGGCCATGATGATTTCGGTCAGGCTGGCGTAGGTGGTCGGCGCCTCGACGTGTTCGAGCAGGATGATGAATTCGTCGCCGCCGATGCGCGCCACGGTGTCGGACTGGCGCAGGCAGGCGGAGAGGCGCGCGGCCACTTCCTTGAGCACGCCGTCGCCGGTGTCGTGGCCGAGCGAGTCGTTGATCTGCTTGAAGCGGTCGAGGTCGACGAACAGCACGCCCAGGCCGGCCCCGGCGCGCGAGCTCATGGCCAGGCTGTGTTCGAGGCGGTCGAGCAGCAGGGCGCGGTTGGGCAGGCCGGTCAACGGGTCGTGGAAGGCCATGTGGCGGATGTGCTCGTCCTTGCGCCGGATTTCGGTGATGTCGTTGAAGACGCCGACGTAGCGCAGCGGCTTGCCGTCGGCGCCGGCCACCATGCTGATGCTGAGCCATTCGAGGAAGGCTTCGCCGTTTTTGCGCCGGTTCCAGATCTCGCCCTCCCAGCGCCCGTCGCGCAGCAGGGCGGTCCACAGTTCGCGGTAGAACTCGGGGTGGTGGTGCGCCGAGCGCAGCAGGTTGGGCTTCTGTCCCAGCGCCTCTTGCGCGCCGTAGCCGGTGATGGCGCAAAAGGCCGGGTTGACCGAGACGATCAGGCCGGCCGCGCTGGTGATCATGACGCCGTCCATGGTGTTGTGGAACACGCTGGCGGCCAGCGAGAGTTCCTCCGTGCGCTCCTGGATCGCCGCCTCCAGGTCGGCCATCCTCAGGGCGGCCTGCCGGCTCAGGCGCCATTTCGCGGTCAGGGTGCTGGCCAGCTGGAACACTTCGATCGCGTCGAACGGTTTTTTCAGGATCAGCAGGCGGTCGCCGACGTCGAGCCGCTCGAGCACCTCCTCCCACTCGGCGTCGGAGTAGGCGGTGCAGATGACGATCTGCAGCAGCGGGTCCTCCTGCCACAGCCGTTCGATGGTCTCGACGCCGTCCCAGCCCGGCGGCATGCGCATGTCGACGAAGGCCAGCGCGTATGGCCGGCCGGCCGCGAGCGCGCCGCGCGCCATCCGCAAGCCGTCCCGGCCTTGGTGGGCGGAGTCGATCTCGAAGCGGACCCTGGCCTTGCGCTGCGGGATGCCGAACAGGGCCGCCTCGGCCTCGTCCAGGTCGCTGCTGTCGCTGGCGCCGGCCAATATCTTGCGGAAGTCCTCGTGGATGGACGGCATGTCGTCGATGAGCAGGATGCGCCGGTTCTGGAGGTTCATGGTGTGCCTTGCGCGGCCCGGGGCGGCGGTTCGGGTGGGAGGGCGCCGTCCCGGCCGGGCGCGGCGGCTTTCTGGTCGGCGATGCGGCTCATGGCTTGCGCTCGTCCTCGACCATTTTGAGGAAGCGCCGCGCGTTCTCTTCGCCGGCGTAGGCGGCGATTTTCTTTTGGGCCGGCGCCGCCATCGCGCGGAAGGCGGCGGGATCGGGGCGGGTCACCTTGACGCCGTCGGCCGCCATCCTGGCGAGCAGCTCGTCCTCCTCGTCGACGATCCGCCGGCGCATGCCGTCGCCGGCCGCCTTGCTCTCTTCGCGCACGATGCCCTGCTGCGCCGGCGTGAGCCTGGCCCAGCTTTTCACGTTCATCAGGTGCAGCGAGTTGTAGTAGACGTGGCGCGTCAGCGCGAGGTGTTTCTGCACCATGTACAGCTTGTTGTAGTAGATCACGTTGAGCGGGTTTTCCTGGCCGTCGACGAGGCCCTGCGACAGGGCCGCGTAGAGCTCCTTGAAGCCGATCTTGCTGACCTGCGCGCCGAGCGCCTGCATCGTCACTTCGAGCTCGACCACGGGCGGCACGCGGATCCTCAGGCCGCCGATGTCCTCCGGCCGGTTGATCGGGCGCACGTTGTTGGTCAGGTTGCGAAAGCCCCATTCCCAGTTCGACAGGATGACGAAGCCCTGTTTCTCGGCCAGCGGCGCCAGCCAGGCCATGGCCGGGCCGTCGAGCACCCGGTGGGCGTGCGCGTAGTCGTCGAACAGGTAGGGCATGACGACCACCGCGAAGGCTTTTTCGTATTTGATCAGGTAGTTCAGCGAGGACACGTTCATGTCGAGCGCGCCGAGCCGCACTTTTTGCAGCATCTCGTTTTCGCTGCCGAGCTGGGCCTCCGGGAAGATCTCGAAATTCACCTGCCCGCCGGTGCGCTGCTCGACCCGCCGGGCAAATTGCAGCGCTGCCAGGTGGGCCGGGTGGCTGGTCCGGGTGGCGTGCACGAACGTCAGGGTGAGCGGCGCGGCGTGCGCGGCCGGCGCGCCGGCGCCCAGGGCGAGCAGGCCGGTG
>JACMLV010000639.1 GCA_014379395.1 Burkholderiaceae bacterium | reverse complement strand
GCACCACCGATTCGATCACGCCCAGGCGCAGCCGCCCGCGCACCACGCTTTCCTTGCGCGCGGCGACCTGCAGGCGGCGCGTGGCGTCGACCACCGCCTTGGCCGGGCCGAGCAGGTATTCGGCCGCCGGCGTCAGGCGGAGCTCGTTCACCGTGCGGTCGATCAGCTCGGTCTGCAATTCGCTCGGACGCAACTGGGTCGAGCGCGCCGACGGCACGGTCGAGCATTTCGGCGCCACCCACACGGTCGAGATGTGGGCCGGCGACGTGTTCGCCATCGAAACGCCGGGCGGCGGCGGCTTCGGCGCCTGACCGGCGAGCCGGGGCCGGCCCGCGGAGCGGCGGCCCCGGCATCACTTCCACAAGGGGAACGACGATGAGAATGACGATGAGAATGACGATGAGAATCAGGGGCGCAACGATGAGAACGGCATTTGTCGGCGCGATGGTCGGCGCTTGGCTGCTGTTGTTCGGCTTGCCGGCCGGCGCGGCCGACAAGGGGACGGCCGAACAAGCCGTCGCGATGGTGAAGAAGGCCGCCGACTACCTGAGGAAAAACGGCAAGGACAAGGCCTTCGCCGAGTTCAACAACCAGAAGGGGCAGTTCGTCGATCGCGACCTGTATATCTTCACCTTCCTGGCCAATGGCGACGGCATCGAGCGCGCCAACGGGGCGAACAACAAGCTGGTCGGCAAGAACGTGCTGGAAATGAAGGATGCCGACGGCAAGTATCTGATCAAGAGCATCCTGGAGATCGGCGCCGGCAAGGCGGGGCAGGGCTGGGTCGACTACAAATGGCCGAATCCGGCCAGCGGGGTCATCGAGAGCAAGCGCACCTATGTCGAACGGGTCGACGACGTCGTGATCGGTTGCGGAATTTATCAATGAGGCCGGTGGCCGATCCGGCTTGCCGGGTCGGGGCCGCAACCTACGTTGAGGGAACGTTCCCCGGTCGCGCGTGCATCATGACTACAAGTTGGTTGCCTGCGGATCAGGACACGGCGCGCGGCTCCTTCCTTTACGCGTCCGCCGACGCAAATCGCACAAACGGCACTCGACGCTGTCGGAAACTGTACAAGCGGCGCTGATCGAACGGCCGTTGGTGCGCAGGCTGAACGCGTTGCCGAACCGGCGTTTCAAACGGCATTTTCATTCTGGCGGCGGCGCTCCGAACGGCGCCGGCGGGCGGATTGAGCGGCGGCGGGAACGAAGTTTGCTCTAGTCTTTGTCGACAATGTGTCGGCCGCCGGACTCAAACATCAGACTCGCATGACTTCTCCCTCCGATTCGCTCAAGCACGCTCCGGACGCGCTCGCATCCATACGTTCGTACCACGAGCGCTCCAAGCATTCGCGCCAGCGCTACGCGGCCGGGCCTGACACGCTCGACTGGGATGCCCAGCCGAATCCGTTTCGCACCTTCGCCGGCGCGGCGCGCATCGCCTTGTCGGCGCCGGGGCGCGCGCTCGTCGCGCCTTTTGGCGCGCTCTTCGCGGCGACGCCGGATGCGCCCGGCGCGATCAAAGCCGAAGCCGTCAACCTCGACACGCTGGCGCTGCTGCTGGAACTGGCGCTCGGCCTGTCGGCGTGGAAGCAGAGCGGGCCGGATCGTTGGGCGGTGCGCTGCAATCCCTCCAGCGGCAATCTGCATCCGACCGAGGCCTATTTGCTCTGCGTGCAAGTGCCGGGCGTCGAGGACGGCGTCTATCACTACGCCAGCCGCGCGCATGCGCTGGAGCAGCGTTGCCGCAGCGCGCCCCTGACGCACGAGGCCGGGCCGGCGGTGCACATCGCCCTCAGTTCGATTCATTGGCGCGAGGCGTGGAAATATGGCGAGCGCGCCTTCCGCTATTGCCAGCTCGACTGCGGACACGCCATCGGCGCGCTGCGCTATGCCGCCGCCGCGCTGGGCTGGTCGCTGCGGCTCGACGAGCAGATCGGCTCGGAGCGGCTGGCAAGCTTGCTGGGACTGGATCGCGCGGCCGATTTCGCCGGCGCCGAGCGCGAGGAGGCCGAACTGCTGCTGACACTGACGCCCAACGTCGCGCCGGTCGTGGCCGACGGCATGCCGCTGTCGGTCGCGCGCTTACCCGACAGCGTCAATGGCGTCTGGAGCGGGCGGGCCAATGTGCTCGACGCGCATCCGATGTTCCGCTGGCCGGTGATCGGCGAAGTCGCCCGCGCCAGCCGCCAGCCGGCCGCCGCCAACCCAATCAGTGCGGCCAGCGCGGCGCACTGGCGATCCGCGCGCTGCGCCGATACCGCGCACGGCACAGCGCCGGTGCGCGAACCATCGGCGTTGTTGACCGGGCCGTCCGCCGCGGAACTGATCCGCCAGCGCCGCAGCGCCCAGTATTTCGACCGCCGCGCCACGCTTGGGCAAACCGAATTTTTCCGGATGCTGGACGCCTTGCTGCCATGTTCCAACGGGCCGTGGGAGACCGACGGCGAGGCGCGCATCCACGCGCTGCTGTTCGTGCACCGCGTCGACGGCCTCGCGCCCGGCCTGTACGCCTTGCCGCGCAGCGCGGCCGGCGAGCGCCAGTTGCGCGCCGCGCTGCACCCCG
>JACMLV010000071.1 GCA_014379395.1 Burkholderiaceae bacterium | reverse complement strand
GTCGCTCCCAAGGTGGGTGGCGCGAAGCTGGCCGACGGCTCGCACCTTCCAGCCGACGGGCAGCTCGCCGGCACGCCCGCGGTGCTGTTCGAGCGCGACGTGTGCGCCGTGTCCTACCAGGGCAAGGTCGGCTGCTTCGACGCCGCCACCGGCGTCGCCCGCTGGACCAAGGAACTTTCCTCCGACGTCGGCGTCGCAGTCGATCAGCGCTTTGTTTTCGCGGCCGACGAGAAGGGCGCCGTGGCGGCCTTCACCCGGGACGGCGGGCAGAGCGCCTGGAAGACCGGCAGCCTGGCGTTCCGCCGCCTGTCGACCCCCGCATCATATGGCCGTGCCGTCGCCGTCGGCGACTACCAGGGCCAGATCCACTTCCTGTCACGGGAAGATGGCGCATTAATAGGTCGGGTCAGCACCGACGGCAGCCCGATCGTATCGGTGCCCGTCGTCGCTGGCGCGAATTTGATTTTTCAAACCCAATCAGGGACAGTGACCGCTCTGGCGGTCGAGTAACGCAATAATGAAGCCGGTAATCGCACTCGTAGGTCGACCCAATGTTGGGAAATCGACCCTATTTAATCGTCTGACCCGCTCGCGCGACGCGCTGGTGGCGGATTTGCCTGGGTTGACGCGCGATCGTCACTATGGCGAAGGCCGTGTCGGCGAACGTCCCTTCCTGGTGATCGACACCGGCGGCTTCGAGCCGGTGGCCAAGGAAGGCATCATGCACCGCATGGCGCAGCAAACCAAGCAGGCCGTGGCCGAGGCCGACGTCGTCGTCTTCATCGTCGACGGCCGCCAGGGCCTGACCCCGCACGACAAGACCATCACCGATTTCCTGCGCAAGAGCGGGCGCCCGGTGCTGCTGGTCGTCAACAAGAGCGAGGGTATGCGCTACACCGCCGTGGTGTCGGAGTTCTACGAGCTCGGCCTGGGCGACCCGCTGGCCATCTCGTCGGCGCACGGCGACGGCGTCAACGACCTGGTCGAGGAGGTGCTCAACACCGCCTTCGCCGGCCGTCCGGAAGAGCCCGAAGAGCTCGAGCCGGCCGAGCGCGGCATCAAGATCGCCCTGGTCGGCCGTCCCAACGTCGGCAAGTCGACCCTGGTCAACACCCTGCTGGGCGAAGAGCGCGTGATCGCCTTCGACATGCCGGGCACCACGCGCGACTCGATCGAGATCCCGTTCGAGCGCGAGGGCCAGCAATACACGCTGATCGACACGGCCGGCATCCGCCGCCGCGGCAAGGTGTTCGAGGCGATCGAGAAGTTCTCGGTGGTCAAGACGCTGCAGTCGATCTCGGAGGCCAACGTGGTGGTGCTGCTGCTCGACGCGCAGCAGGACATCTCCGAGCAGGACGCCCACATCGCCGGCTTCGTGCTGGAAACCGGGCGCGCGCTGGTGGTGGCGGTCAACAAGTGGGACGGCCTGCAGTCGCACCAGCGCGACGAGATCAAGATCGACATCGACCGCAAGCTCGATTTCCTCTCGTTCGCCAAGACCCATTTCATCTCGGCCCTGAACGGCACCAACATCGGCCCTTTGATGAAGTCGGTCAACGCGGCCTACGCGGCCGCCATGTGCGACCTGTCGACGCCGAAGCTCACGCGCGCGCTGATCGAGGCGGTCGAGAAGCAGGAGCCGCGGCGCAAGGGCTCGATCCGGCCGAAGCTGCGCTACGCGCACCAGGGCGGCATGAACCCGCCGATCATCGTCATCCACGGCAACGCGCTCGACGCGGTGGGCGACCCGTACAAGCGCTATCTGGAAAAACACTTCCGCGATACGTTCGCCTTGGTGGGCACGCCGCTGCGGATCGAACTGCGAACGGGCAAGAATCCGTTTGCAAAAGCGCAAAAATAGTCGAGCGTGGCTCGGCAGGCTTTGCGAAAACAGGTTAGAGTAGCCCCAAGGCATCATTCTCGGCGGTGAGAATGATGCCAAGGCACTTGAAATCAAGCGAGTCGTCTCCAATTCTTTAAATACAACAACATCACGGAGCTGTTATGAGCAACAAAGGGCAACTATTACAAGACCCATTCCTCAATGCGTTACGCAAAGAGCATGTTCCCGTCTCGATCTACCTGGTCAACGGCATCAAGTTGCAAGGTCACATCGAATCGTTCGATCAATATGTCGTGTTGCTGCGCAATACCGTCACGCAAATGGTGTACAAGCACGCCATCTCGACGGTGGTGCCGGCGCGCGCCGTCAATCTCAATATCGAAGCCGAAGCGGAGTAGGGCGTTGAGTTTTGCCGTCCCGCTCCAGGCCGTCCCGTTCACCAGCCAGAATGTCGTATGCGCGCAGCCCTAGTCGGGATTGACTTCGGGCAGGGCGATTTCGCCGCCAGCGTCGAGGAATTGACCCTGCTGGCGCGGTCGGCCGGCGCCGAGCCGATCACCACCATCACCGCGCGCCGCTCCAGTCCGGACCCGGCGTATTTCGTCGGCAGCGGCAAGGCCGACGAGATCGGCGCGGCCGCGGCCGACCATTCGATCGAAATCGTCATCTTCAACCACGCCTTGTCGCCGGCCCAGCAGCGCAATCTGGAAAAGCGCCTGCAAATCCGCGTGCTCGACCGCACCAGCCTGATCCTCGACATCTTCGCGCAGCGCGCCAAGAGCCACGAGGGCAAGCTGCAGGTCGAGCTGGCGCAGCTGCAGCATCTGGCCACGCGCCTGATCCGCGGCTGGACCCACCTGGAACGGCAAAAGGGCGGCATCGGCCTGCGCGGCCCGGGCGAAACCCAGCTCGAAACGGACCGCCGCCTGATCGGCGACCGGGTCAAGGCGCTGCGCGCCCGGCTCGAGAAGCTGCACAAGCAGCGCGAAACCCAGCGCCGCGCGCGCGGACGCAATTCCGCCTTTTCGGTCTCGCTGGTCGGCTACACCAACGCCGGCAAGTCGACCCTGTTCAACGCGCTGACCAAGGCCGGCGTGTACGTCGCCGACCAGTTGTTCGCCACGCTAGACACCACCTCGCGCCGGGTCTACCTGGGCCCCGACGCCGGCAACGTCGTCATCTCCGACACGGTCGGCTTCGTGCGCGAGCTGCCGCACCAGCTGGTGGCGGCGTTTCGCGCCACGCTCGAGGAAACCATCCACGCCGACTTGCTGCTGCACGTCGTCGACGCCGCCTCGCCGGTGCGCATGGAGCAGATCGAGCAGGTCAACCTGGTCTTGAAGGAGATCGGGGCCGATCATATTCCGCAGATCCTGGTGTGGAACAAGATCGACGCGGCCGGCCTGGAGCCCTCGGTCGAGCGTGACGAATATGCTAAAATCAGCCGCGTTTTCATCAGCGCCCAGAAGGGTTTGGGCCTCGATCTGCTGCGCGAGGCGATCGTCGAATCGGCCCGCAACACGCCCGGCCTGGCGCATCTGTACGCGGACGGCGCGGCGCGCCAAGAAGACGGCCTGGAACATGTCAGCGTGGATGACCAGCCGGACTGCACTCCCACCTCCACCCAAGTTGGAACACGATAGTATGCTCGCCTCCCTACTGAAAAGAATAGGCTTGAAGTTGTCTCTGAACGATCCCCGCTGGGGCAATCAGAAGGACGACGGCAAGCACGCCCAAGAAGGCAAAAAGCCGGAAGGCCCGCCCGATCTCGACCAGCTTTGGCGCGATTTCAATGAACGCCTGAACGCCTTCTTCGGCCAGAAGAACCGGCCCGACGGCGGTTCCGGCGGCGCCCCGCGCAACGACATGAAGGGCGCCGGCATCACCGCCGGCGTGATCGGCGCCGTGGCCGGGCTGATCTGGCTCGCCAGCGGCGCCTTCCTGGTGCAGGAGGGCCAGACCGGCGTGGTGCTCACGTTCGGCAAGTTCAGCCACGTCACGCCGGCCGGCTTCAACTGGCGCTGGCCGTATCCGTTCCAAAGCGACGAGACGGTCAACGTGTCGCAGGTGCGCACCGTCGAAGTGGGCTACCGCTCGACCGTCAGGAACAAGCAGCCGAAAGAGGCGCTGATGCTGACCGACGACGAGAACATCATCGACATCCAGTTCGCCGTGCAGTACAAGCTCAAGGACCCGGTGGCCTGGTTGTTCACCAACCGCGACCAGGAGGACACCCTGCGTCAAGTGGCCGAGACCTCGATCCGCGAGATCGTCGGCCGCAGCAAGATGGACTTCGTGCTCTACGAGGGGCGCGAGAAGGTCGCCTTCGACGTGCAGCAGCTGATGCAGCAAATCCTCGACCGCTACAAGCTCGGCGCCGCCATCACCAACGTGACGATGCAGGCGGTGCAGCCGCCGGAGCAGGTGCAGACCGCCTTCGACGACGCCGTCAAGGCCGGCCAGGACCGCGAACGCCAGAAGAACGAAGGCCAGGCCTACGCCAACGACGTCGTGCCGAAAGCGCGCGGCGCCGCCTTCCGCCTGATCCAGGAAGCCGAGGCCTACCGCTCGCTGGTGACCGAGAACGCGCTGGGTAACGCCTCGCGCTTCCAGCAGGTGCTGACCGAATACCAGAAGGCGCCGGGCGTCACGCGCGACCGCATGTACCTCGAAACCATGCAGCAGGTGTTCTCCAGCGCGAGCAAGGTGATGGTCGACGCCAAGGCCGGCAGCAATTTGCTGTATCTGCCGCTCGACAAGCTGATCGCCCAGGCCGCAGCAACCGATGCCCAGGCCACCGCTGCCCGCGCGGCACAATCGGGTGCGACCGCAGCGACCACCACGCTGCCGTCGGAACTGATG
>JACMLV010000638.1 GCA_014379395.1 Burkholderiaceae bacterium | reverse complement strand
CAAAGCCAAGGTCGAACGGACTGGCGCGGCGCGCTTCGCGGCCTGCCACCCGGAACAGCGCCGCGATGCCCGCATGCATGCGGCCGGCGCGCATGCGCTTCAAACCCTGCGCCACCAGAATCCGGTTGTTCGCGTCGAGCTTGACGACGTCGGCCACGGTGCCGAGCGCGACCAGGTCGAGCAGGCTGTCGAGCTTGGGCTGGCTCTGGGCGTCGAACACGCCGCGCCGGCGCAACTCGGCGCGCAGCGCCAGCAGCACGTAAAACACCACGCCGACGCCGGCCAGATGCTTGCTCGGAAAGCCGCAGGCCGGCTGGTTCGGGTTGACGATCACGCGCGCCGCCGGCAGCGTCTCGGCCGGCAAGTGGTGGTCGGTGACGACCACTTCGATGCCGCGCCGGTTGGCTTCCAGCACGCCGTCGATGCTGGCGATGCCGTTGTCGACCGTGATGATGATGTCGGGCGATTTTTCGCGCGCCGTCAGCTCGACGATCTCCGGCGTCAGGCCGTAGCCATACTCAAAGCGGTTCGGCACGATGAAATCGACCACCGCGCCCATCGCGCGCAGGCCGCGCAGCGCGACGGCGCAGGCGGTCGCGCCGTCGCAGTCGTAGTCGGCCACGATCACCATGCGCTTGCCGGCTTTGATCGCGTCGGCCAGGAACTCGGCGGCCGCGCCGATGTGCAACAGGCCGGCCGGCGGCATCAGCGACGCCAGCTCGCTCGAGAGCTCGCACGCGTCGGTCAGGCCGCGCGCGGCGTACAGGCGCGCCAGCACCGGATGGATGCCGCCCTGGCGCAGCACTTCGGATTCCCGGAACGGGCAGGGGCGGGTCGCGATGCGGGTCATTTAATTAACTTGTTCAAGGTGGGCTTGCGCCAGAATTTGCGTTGCGCGCCGCGCGTGCTGGTGAATTCCGCGTAGGCGTCGCGATGGTTGAGCACCAGCCTGACGCTGCCGACGCGGCCATCCTTGAGCGCGGCGAGCAGCGGCGCGAACCACTCGCGTTCGAGCATTTGCAGATGCATCAGCCAGACCGACCAGTCCGAGTTCAGCCCGGCGCCGGCGAGGCCGCCCAGCACCACCAGCGCATCGTCGGCGTTGGAGGCGAGTACAAGCGGCGCCGAGGCCGCGCGCCTGCTTGGCTCGGCCAGCGCCGCCAGCCAGGCCGGCACCTCGGAGGTGAACAATGTCGGGCCTGCGCCGGCCGCGCCGGACAAGGTCGCGGCCGGCGTAGGCGACGCCTGCGCGCCGCCCCACAGCCAGAAGAAATTGACCGGCGCCGCGCCGCGCGCCTGGCGCGCCTCGTTGACCGGATGGTTGAACCACAGCATCTGCACCTCGTTTTGCAGCTTGCGGGTGGCGAGCGCGCATGGGCCTTCCGGCATCCAGGCGTTCAGGTTTTGACTGGTGGCCGCGTCCGGCGAGGCGCAGCGCAGCGCGGCCCAGTCGTCGGCCCGGGCGAACCAGGTGTGGGCGTCGCCATACAACAAGGGCTTGCCGATCTCGTCGAAATACGGCTTGGCCGCGTCGAACAGCGCGCGCGATTCGGCATCGTCCAGCGCCAGTTGGCGCGGATCGCCCATCAATAGATGGTTGCGCGAAATCTGCACATGCACCGGATGCACCAGGAACCAGACGCCGTCGGCCGGATCGAGGCCGAAGCCGCGCATCGCGGCGGCCGCGAAACCGACGCCCGCTTCCACGCGGGCCGGCGCCGGGCCGAGGCCGAGCGCGTGCGCCAGCCAGGCCTCGTGCGGCAGCACGCGGGTCGAATTGTCGAAATCGAAAAATTGTTGCGCGCTGGTGCGCGTGAGCAGCGCGGCGAGCGCCGGCGCCTGCATCGCGCGGATCAGATCGGCGACCAGTTCGGGCGCGGGCAGGGCGAAGGGCAGGACGAGGGTAACTTGATTCATCCCGAGATTGTAGGGCATCGCGCTTGCGCACGAGAAATTTTAATGCCGCCGGAGCGCACCACTTTGTGAGTGTGACGCGGCCGCAGGCGCGACCGGCTTAGCCGCCTAGCAAACTAAGCCGTCCAACTTTATGGGGGCAGCTGACAAGGCAGGTTGGAGCGTTTTCGATTGCAGGCCGCCGCTTCTGAAGAACGTCGATATGCTGTTGCGTTATGAGAACGGCTGCACTGGCATCGAGCCGGCGCGGCGCTCAACGCACGAGCGGGAGTGACACCTCCGTCAGGAAACAACGGCATCAATCCGGTATGATCATGTAGTCCTTGTCGACCCCGGAGCGTGTTCGCGAGCACACTTCGTAGCTGTTTTCCCCTGCGCTATGGTTGCCGTTGCCTTCAATGCTGTCGAAGACATCGGCCGAGCCGCCGAAGCCGAAGCCCACATGCGTCCAGTCTCCCGGGGATTTCCTGCAAAAGAACAGGTACAGCGGACCTAGGTCGCTCCACGCCATCTGTCCGCCGAGCAACTGCTTTTCTGTGACGAACAGGCCTGCCTGCTTCGCTTGCGCGACCATTTCGTCGCACCCGGTATCGCCGGCGACCGGGCCGTTGCGGGCCAGTTCTGCGGCAGCCTGACGCAGGATGAACGATACAAATCCTGCGCACCAGCGTTGCTCCGTGCCATCGTCGCCATCGTTATAGATGCGCACCCACGGCCCGCAGTTGTCGCCGCCGAGCTCCAGCGGATGGACGCGCAAGTGCTGCATCAATAACGACGTAATCCGTGCCCGGAATCCTTGGCCGGCGCCATCCTTGAGGACTTGGCGCACTGGGTCGGTGAGAGCGTTCCAAGTATCCTGATCGACAATCCCAGTGCCCTGCAGGCCCTTTGCAAGCTGAAATTTTGTTACCGCCGCAGCAGTCGCGGTACCGAATTTTGCGTCGATACTGACGCCGAACTGGTGGAACGTGAGCCACTCCTGCACGCGCTTGGCGCCAATTCCCTCCGCACCGATTTCGATGACTGCTTTGAATGCCAGTTCCTTTTTTACCGCCTGGGAATAGTCAGTGGCTCGCATGGATGCCCCTTGGTTATTTCAGCCGAATTGTGTCGGCACACTCGCGAAACAGCCGCCTCATTGCGACGCGCCGAGCGGCACCAGCACCGCGTTGACGGACACCGGCGCGCCGCTGCGGTTATTCATGCTCGGCGTGACCGTCATGAAGCTTGCCGCCTGTATTTTCTGGCGCTGCGCGAGCCGGGTATCGTTTCGCGCCATCAGGTCGGCCAGTTCGTCCAGCTCGTGTGTGTAGTTTCTCACGGCCCGATCGGTGGAATGTTGGTTGAGGAAGTTCGCCTCGGCGCGAAGGGTAGCCGGCGTCGCCGCTGCCATGTCGGTACTCATGAAACCTATGGCTCGGGCCGCAGCCGCGTTGTTGTTCTTGATCTTGTCGACTTTCGGCGCGACAGCGATATAGGCGTTCTGTACCTTCTCGACCTTGGCCTGCTGCAGCTGCGCGTCACCGGCAGCATCGGTTTCGGCCTTCGCCTTGGCCTTGGCTAGCGCGTCGTTGTAACGTCCGGCATAGTTGCTCAGGTGGGCAATCACGGACAGCCACTCCTGGCGTTGCGTGACATTGGTTTTGACGAACAACTCCGACACCAGCTTGACCGCCTCGCTGGTGCGCATGACGGCGGCGATCGGCGAAGCGTCGTCGGTGTAGGCGCGCGTCACGTACAGTTGGTACAGCAATTCATCGCCCAGCACCATGCCCGAGTGTGGCCCATACATGTCATTGACGAGGCGTAGCGTCAGCTGCATGATCTGCGCGTTTTTGATCGGGTCGGTCAGGGTGATGTCAGCCGGCGCATACTTCACGGCCGACAGGCTCGTTTTGAGCATATTCTTGATAGTCATTGCCGAGCAGCTACCGTGGTATTCGAGCAGCATGCCGCGCGCGTCGTCGAAGTCGGTTGGGATGTTGGTTTTGATTGTGGCCGCGCTGATCCTGCGCCCTTCCTTCATCTTTGCCTCGATATCGCTGATTGATCCCTGAATGATGTCGTTGCGGTAGGTATCCACCGCCGCATTGCCTGCGGCCAGGCTGAGCGAGCCGCGTGCCAGATGCGACGGGTCGGCCCCATTAATTCCGGAGATTCCTAGGATCACATTGCCGACGATGTTCATGATGTCCTTGGCGAACCCGACGTCGCGATCGGCCCGGCCCAGACCGGTCAGCCATATGGCGCAAGAGTGGTCCGACAGTACGATGCCACTTTTGAGGTAGGCAGTCATGTCGCCGCCGGTGCCGTTCGGGAGAAATTTTTTCTCTTCGTTGCCAAAGCGCTCACCTGACACCTTCAGAGTGACCAGCTCCTGGGACTGCTCGTACGAATCTCCGAAGCCGAGAAAACCAGCATGGCTAGGGAGCGGAACCATCAATGCCGCTAGCGCTACAGCGGCGCCAAGGGGGGCGAACGGGCGAGGCACTGGCATGTGATTCTCCAAGCGATGGTAACACCCGCCTGTCAGTTGGCGGGCGGAAATGATCTCTGAGAAGAATTGTCAATAGGAAATCAATTGATTGAAGGAATGTATGGGAAGCGGAATTCGATGTCAAGAATATATTTGCCTCAAAGGCATTACGGCACGCGACGTGATTGGGTACCGGCTGGCGGTGTCCACCGGCGCCTGCGTCTAGCTTGGCACGTCGACGCTATGGCGAAAGGCGTGGCCAGCCCGCTCGCGCGGGGCGGCGAGCCGGGCGTCGCAGCGGCCGCCGCCGGGCTGGCGTTTCATGCCTGAAACTCAATTTGTATGGCAAACTGCGCACTCACTCGACATTCTGCGCTGGAGCACATGAGTATCATCAAGAATTTGCCATTTGAATGGCTGGTCGGCCTGCGCTACACGCGCGCGGGACGACGTAGCGGCCGCAACAGTTTTATCTCCTTCATCTCCCTGATTTCAATGGCCGGCATCGGACTCGGCGTGGCCGCCCTGATCGTCGTGCTCTCCGTCATGAACGGCTTCCAGAAGGAAGTCACCGACCGCATGCTCTCCGTGCTGGCCCACATCGAAGTGTTCGACGGCCGCGGCTCGATGCCGGACTGGCAGGACGCCGCCCGCGAAGCGTTCAAAAACCCCGAAGTCAAAGGCGCCGCGCCCTTCGTCGAAACGCAAGGCATGCTGCTGCGCGACGACGCGCTGCGCCCGTCCGTGATCCGCGGCGTGCTGCCCGAGGAGGAGCCGAACGTGTCGGACGTCGTCAAGCAAGTGCGGCATGGCAACTTCAACGAACTGACGGCGGGCAGCTTCAACATCGTGCTCGGCGTCGAACTGGCGCGCGCGCTGCGCGTCAACCTCGGCGAAAAAGTCACCCTTGCGCTGGCGCAGGGCACCGTCACGCCGGCCGGCGTGCTGCCGCGCATGCGCTCGTTCAACGTGGTCGGCATCTTCGAGGCCGGCCACAACGAATTCGACTCCGGGCTCGCCTTCATCCACCTGACCGACGCCGAACGGCTGCTGCGCATCGACGGCCCGTCCGGGCTGCGCCTGCGCCTGGCCGACATGCACCGCGCGCCGCAAGTCGCATTCGACCTCAAGCAGACCATGCCGGGCGAGCTGTACATGCGCGACTGGTCGAAACTGAACGCCAACTGGTTCGCCGCCGTGCAAACCGAAAAACGCATGATGTTCATCATCCTGGCCCTGATCATCGCCGTCGCCGCCTTCAACCTCGTCTCGACCCTGGTGATGACCGTGACCGACAAGCAGGCCGACATCGCCATCCTGCGCACGCTGGGCGCCTCGCCGCGCTCGATCATGAAAATCTTCATGATCCAGGGCGCGCTGGTGGGCATCCTCGGCACCGCGCTCGGCGTGGCCGGCGGCGTGCTCGTCGCCCTCAACGTCGACGTCATCGTGCCCTTCATCGAACGCTTATTGGGAGTGCAGTTCTTGTCCAAGGATATCTATTTCATCAGCGCGGTGCCGTCCGACCTGCGTTGGGCCGACGTCTCCAAGATCGGCGTGCTGGCCGTGATCCTGGCCTTCCTCGCCACGCTCTACCCGAGCTGGTGGGCGGCGCGCGTCAAACCGGCGGAGGCGCTGCGCTATGAATAAGACACTTCGCACCCCCGACGGCGCGCCGGTGCTGTCCTGCCGCGGCCTGGGCAAGACCTTCACCCAGGGCGCCTACTCGGTGAAAGTGCTGCAAAGCATCGACATCGACATCTTCCACGGCGAGCAGGTCGCCATCGTCGGCGCCTCCGGCTCCGGCAAATCGACCCTGCTGCACCTGCTCGGCGGACTCGACACCCCGACCACCGGCAGCGTCACCCTGCTGGGCAAGGACTTCGCCAGCCTGAGCGAAAAAGCGCGCGGCGACCTGCGCAACACCTCGCTCGGCTTCGTCTACCAATTCCACCACCTGCTGCCGGAATTCTCGGCGCTCGACAACGTCGCCATGCCCCTGATGATCCGGCGCGTCAAGCGTGATATGGCGCAGCAGCACGCGCAGCAGATCCTCAACCGCGTCAAGCTCGAGCAGCGCGTCACGCACACGCCGGGCGAACTGTCGGGCGGCGAGCGGCAGCGCGTGGCGCTCGCGCGCGCGCTCGTGACCGAACCGGCCTGCGTGCTGGCCGACGAGCCGACCGGCAACCTCGACCACGCCACCGCCGCCGAGATCTTCGAACTGATGCTCGAACTGTCGCGCAACCTCGGCACCGCGTTCGTGATCGTCACGCACGACATGGAACTGGCAAGGCGCTGCGACCGCATCCTGCGCCTGACCGACGAGGGCTTGCAGCCGTATAGCGAAGAGGGCATTCAGCCCATATAGCGAGTAAACCATGTGGATCGACACGCACTGCCACCTCGACGCGCACGAATTCGGCGCCGAGGCGCGCGCGCTGGCCAAAAGCGCGGGCGGGCAGGGCGTGGAAATGATCGTCATTCCGGCGGTCGAACGCGGCAACTTCGCGACCGTGGCGGCGCTCGCCGCCCAAGTCGACAACGCCAGCTACGCGCTCGGCATCCACCCGATCTACGTGCCGCAGGCGACCGAGGACGACTTGGCCGCCCTGCGCGAAGCGGTCGCCGCCGCCATGAGCGACAAACGCTTCGTCGCCATCGGCGAAATCGGCCTCGACTTCTTCCTACCCCAACTCAACGAACCGACGATGCGCGCCAAGCAGGAACACTTCCTGCGCGAGCAACTCAAGATCGCCCGCGATTTCGGGCTGCCGGTGCTGCTGCACGTGCGCCGCTCGCAGGACGTGGTCTACAAACACCTGCGCCAGATCCGCCCGAACGGCGGCATCGCGCACGCCTTCAACGGCAGCTTCCAGCAGGCGCAGGGCTATATCGACTTGGGATTCAAGCTCGGCTTCGGCGGCGCGATGACATTCACCCGCGCGCTGCAAATCCGGCGCTTGGCGGCCGAACTGCCGTTGTCGGCCATCGTGCTGGAAACGGACGCGCCCGACATCGCGCCGAGCTGGATTCATCCGGGGCGCAATAGCCCGGAGCAATTGCCGCGCATTGGCGCCGTGCTGGCGGAACTGCGCGGTATCGGTCTTGATGAAGCGGCGACAGTCACCAGTGCCAACGCACGCGCCGCTTTACCTCGCTTGACAATATCATTGTTGGAATAGCCAACTGTGACATTAATGATTAATTTAAACAGGTCAGGCTGGTCTTCAATTGGTATTTCACACGATGTTATTGAAATTCTTCATTCATGCGGTTATTAGTGGCATCCTAAATGAATAATCAAGTTTGCGCTAGCAACAACCTAACCCAAGACATAATGATCAATTACCATGCTTTTCATGCTTATTCGTAATGCAATTTCAAATTTTATCTCTCGATGTGTAAAGCTATTGCATAAATATAAAATTGCGTCGGAGTCCAATCATCACGCCACCTCATTTTTTGATACTCGAAACGATGAAGCGTTACGCATGGTGGCAAACATAATCTTGTATCCTTACAAATACTGCCTGCGCACGGATAACCGCGCCAGAATTTCTGCAATAGCACCAGATGACCAAGCTTTGAAGCAATTCATTCAAACACTGCAGCATGCACAAGAGCAATTTTCGAAAAATCCTCCGATCACAAATAGTCGTGCTATCTGGAGTAATCGCGATAAATTTTGTAAAATTCTCACATTGAAAACTTCAATCAGCATTTCGCATACGCGCATTGAAGAAATAGGGACAAACGGGGACAGACCACGGTTTCTCTGAATTTGAAGCAAATCCATTCTGGGAGTGCTTCTTCGTGCGGAATGCGATTGTTTCTTCCTTCTTCTTTATTTTAAAAAAGCCGCTCCCAACCCGCTGCTCCTCGCGTGGGTTCCGGGTGCGGCTCAACACCTCCTGGGCCTCATCTATGGTACTTAGTGCTATAATTTGAATTCATATATCCCAAGAGCAACATGCAAATCTTCCAGACGAAATGGTTTGCCCGCTGGGCAGCCAATGAAGGTTTGCTTGAGCAGGCGTTGCGCAATGCCGTGTCCGAAATGGAGCAAGGCTTGATCGATGCCAATCTGGGTGGACATGTCGTCAAGAAGCGAATCGGCGTAGGTGGACGCGGCAAGAGCGGTGGAGTGCGCACAATTCTGGCGTTCAAGGTCAAGGACAAGGCATTCTTCCTGTATGGGTTTGCCAAGAACCAGCGCGACAACATCGACGACAAGGAATTGCAGGCATTGAAGAAAATGGCGGCGCACCTGCTGGCGTATGACCGCAAGGCGCTGGAGAAGGCGATAAAGACGCAGGAACTGATCGAGGTGACATATGAGTAAACATGAAAAATTGCTGGACGTGTTGCACGGCACCGCGCAAGGCTTGCATGCGGCCGGCACCATGGATGCAACGACGATGCGCGAGTTCGATGCGCTGTGCCTGACGCCGGTGCAGGACTACAGCGCTTCGCAGATCAAGCGCCTGCGGCTGCGCTTCAATGCCAGCCAGGCAGTGTTTGCCGCGTACCTCAACACCAGCACGTCGACGGTGCAGAAATGGGAACAGGGGCAAAAGCACCCGAACGGCCCCTCGCTGAAGTTGCTGAACCTGGCGGACCGCAAGGGCCTGGACGTGCTGGCATAACGCTTCCATGACGAGCGTGCCACGCACACGCTCGTATCGCGGCAATACATATTGGCAATACGCTGGGTGATCTGCCCGAAGTCCGATCTGCAGAAGACCTGAGCGCACTTTCTACGCAGAAAGCCGAATTTGACGAAGCATATCGAGAAATTCGGTAACTCACAACAGCGCCTGCTCCCGCGCCGCCTTTTCGCGCTTGGCGTTAGCATTGCCGAGATAGCCCAGCCGTTGTGATCCCGATTCGCTGCTGGGCAGCAATCTGCGAGTCGTCCTTATGCGCGGTGCGATCCTCGGGTTTGTCGGCGGCGCGGCCTGTTTGCAGGCGCGCCCCGTTTTACCTGACCATCCTGCTGTCGCGCTCGCTGTTCTCGTTCTGATCTTTTCCCTCCCGCTGTATTTCACGCGCGACACCAAGCCGGCGCTGCGCGGCGCCGTGTCCGCGCTGTTTGGCCTCGGGCTCGGCTTTTTCTGGGCCGCGCTGTTGGCGCAGGCGGCGTTGGCGCCGCAACTGGACAAGGCCGACGAGGGCGTCGATGTGACGCTGATCGGCACCATCGACAATTTGCCCAATCCACTGGCGCAGGGCGTGCGCTTCAATTTTCTTGTCGAGCGCGTGGTGGATT
>JACMLV010000637.1 GCA_014379395.1 Burkholderiaceae bacterium | reverse complement strand
GGCGCGCGCGCCGGCCCATCGCCCCGGCCAGCCGGCGCAGCAATTCGGCGGTGCTGACGTCGTCGCCGTCGGACACCAGGAACACCTGGCCGGCGGCGTCCGGATGCCGGGCGCACACGAGCAGCAGATCGACCAGGTTGTCGAGCGCGACCAGGCTGCGGCGGTTGTCGAGCGCGCCCAGCGGCAGGGGCAGGCCGAGCTTGACGAGCCGCATCAGGCGCAGGAAATTGGCGCCCACGCCCGGCCCGTAGACCAGCGGCGGGCGCACGATCGCCACCTGCATCGGGCCGGCCGCGCCCAGCGCCAGCAGGGCCCGCTCGGCGGCCAGCTTGGAGCGCGCGTACGCGTCTTGCGGGGCCGGCGCGTCGTGCGCGGTGAACGGCCGCGCGCTCGATTCGCCGTTGACCTTCACGCTGCTGACGTAGACGAAGCGCCGCACGCCGGCGGCGGCGGCCTGGCGCGCCAGGTTCATGGTGGCGTCCAGGTTGAGGGAGAAATAAGCGGCCTCGGCGCCTTCGGCGTCGCGCGCCTCGTTCATCACGTGCACCCGCGCCGCCAGGTGGATCACCGCGTCGCAGCCGGCCAGCGCCGCCGTCCAGTCGGTGGCCGCGTCGATGTCGCCGCACTGGAACTGGTGCGCCGCGCCGGCCTCGCGCACCGCCGCCAGGAACGGGATGGCGTCGCGGTCGAGCCGTGCGCATAGCGCCGAGCCGACGAAGCCGTTGGCGCCGGTCACGAGTATTTTTTGCATGTGTGTGTTTATTGGTTGCGGCCGGTTGCTGGCCGATGCCTGCGCCGTACGCGCATCGATCGCAAAATGCTTGCCGTTTTCTTGTCGCGGCGCACCGGTTTGTTGTTCAACCGGCTAGCCAGACGCCAGCATAACATGCGCTGCCGCCGGGCTTGGCGTGTTCGGGGTGCGGGTTTGCTGGTGTTACAATAACGACCGCCCGCGATCCGGGCAAGCCGAGCTGGCCGACGGGCGCCGTTGTTTTGCCCGCCGGGGAATATTAACGTGGAGGTTGGTTGGTGAGTCAGGATAAAAAGGTCGGATCCGTTTTCAATGAGACACGCCCCGGCGCGCGCGCGCTGATCCCCGTGATCCTGTGCGGCGGCGCCGGCTCGCGCTTGTGGCCGGTGTCGCGCCAGTTGCACCCGAAGCCCTTCATCCGCCTCGCCGACGGCCAGAGCCTGCTGCAAAAGGCCTTCCTGCGCGGCGCCGGCCTGCCCGGCGTGCGCGAGGTGCTCACCGTCACCAACCGCGACCTGTTCTTCAAGACCGAGGACGCGTACCGCGAAGTGAACGCGGCGCGGGTGCCGACCTGCTTCATCCTCGAACCGTTCGGGCGCAACACCGCCGCCGCGATCGCCGCCGCCGCGCTGTCGATCGAGCAAAGGCACGGCGCCGACGCGCTGATGCTGGTGCTGGCGGCCGACCACCTGATCGAGGACCAGCCGGCCTTCGCGCGGGCGGTGGCGCGCGCGGCCGTCGGCATCGAGCCCGACGCGCCCGAGACCGGCTACGGCTACATCGAGTCCGAGGGCGAGGCGGTGCTGCGCTTCGTCGAAAAGCCGGCCCTGGCCAAGGCCGAGGAATACCTCGCCTCCGGCAAGTTCCTGTGGAATTCGGGCATGTTCTGCTTTGCCGCCGGCGCCCTGCTGGCGCAGATGGAGCGCCATTGCCCGGCCATCCTGGCGGCGACGCGCCATTGCATGGCGCGCTCGCGCGCGGCCAGCGGCCCCGACTTCAGCCAGCTCGAGCTCGACGGCGCCAGCTTCGCCGAGGTGCCCGACGACTCGATCGACTACGCGGTGATGGAAAAGGCGGCCGCCGAGGGCGCGCGCGGCCAGGTCGCGGTGGTCCCGTGCAGCATAGGCTGGAGCGACATCGGCTCCTGGACCGCGCTCGGCGACCTCGACGCGCCCGACGCCGACGGCAACCGGGTGCAGGGCGAGGCGCTGCTGCACAAGACGCGCAACTGCACCATCCAGGGCGACGCGCGCCTGATCGGCACCGTCGGGGTCGACAACCTGATCATCATCGACACCCCGGACGCGATCCTGGTGGCCGACAAGTCCTGCGCCCAGGACGTCAAGCACATCTACGCGCGCCTGCAGGCCAGCGGCCACGACGCGCACCGGCTGCACCGCACCGTGGCGCGGCCGTGGGGCACCTACACCGTGCTCGAGGAGGGCGCCGGCTTCAAGATCAAGCGCATCGAGGTCAAGCCGGGCGCCAGCCTGAGCCTGCAGATGCACCACCACCGCAGCGAGCACTGGATCGTCGTCTCGGGCATGGCGCGGGTCGTCAACGGCGACAACGAATTCCTGGTCGACACCAACGAATCGACCTACATCCCGGCCGGCCACAAGCACCGGCTGGAAAACCCCGGCCTGCTCAACCTGGTCATGATCGAAGTGCAAAGCGGCGCCTACCTGGGCGAGGACGACATCGTGCGCTTCGAAGACGAATACGGGCGCGTGTGATGGACAAACTGACTTGCTTCAAGGCCTACGACGTGCGCGGCCGGCTCGGCGATGAACTCGACGAGGACGTCGCGCGCCGCATCGGCCGCGCCTGCGCGCAGCAGCTGGGCGCGCGCCGGG
>JACMLV010000636.1 GCA_014379395.1 Burkholderiaceae bacterium | reverse complement strand
TCGCTCGGCCGGCGCCTCGGTTCGGGTTTGCGCCGGACCCGGCCGTCGTCGCGGGCGGGACAATCGAGCGGCGTGCCGCTCTGGCTGGAAGTCACGCGGGAAGAGCCGCGCGCCAACCGGCGCGCCCTCGGCCTGCTGCTCAAGTTGTTGAACGCCGAGCAGCGCGAGGAATTTCGGAAGTCGGGCCATTTCTACGTGATCGGCGGCAAAAGCCATGCGCGCTACCGCATCCGCCCGGACCGGGTGGCCAACATCGACGTGATGGGCGAGGACGGCACCGTGATGTACCGGCTGTGCGTGGCGCCGGCCGGCGCCGTGCCGGTGTATGACGTGATGGCCGCCCAGATGCTGCACTTGCAGGACGCCAACGCCGAGGAGCGCTTCGTGCAGATGGCCAACGTGTTCTACCGGATGGGATCGCGGCCGGCGTGGTTTTAGCGCGGTCGTGGCACGTTTGGCGCTAGTCGGGCTTTTTTTCCGCAAAAATTCACGCAAGGCTTCAAATCCAACAACGCGCGCGGCGCAAAGATTACTTGTGGCATGTGGGCGCGTCTTGCTCGTCTTCCGCACCCCATGTTTTCAACCAGGCGACAACCTCATCGCCGCTCACATGCAGGCCGCTTTCCTGATACTCGTCCCACGCCAGCCGCGCGTCTCGCCGAAGTTGCTCGCGCTTTTCTTCCTTCACCACATACTCCCGGATCGCGTCCACCATCAACCCGTGCGAGGAACGCTTCTGGCTATCCGCAAGTTTCTGAATACGTTCCTTAATATCCGGATCCAGTTTAAGTGACGTGGAACGCGTAGAGGCAGCCTTTTGCAGCGCAGTGGGTCTTCATGGGACTAATCCTCATTATTAAGAAATCGCACCTTAGCACAGCCCAAAGCGAAAAAATCTGTGAAACAGGATGTGAATTGTATCCTGCTGCTGGCGACGTTAATCCCGCCACACACTACTAACCGCCATGGTCAAACTCTCCCGACAAGCGCCATCAAGAACTCCCGATAGCGGCCGACGGCGCCCGGCACTATCTTTCGTAATCGGCCCACAAAACGAGGATGGCGGCATGACTTCGGCAACCGGAATGGCGGACATCTGGCCGCTGATCGTGTATTTCCTTCTGATCGTCGTGATGATGGCGGCGGTCATGGGCCTGTCCTACCTGAGCGGCGAACGCCATGTGCGGCGCGAACCCGACGAGCAATTCGAGTCCGGCATCGTCGCGGCCGGGCCGACGCGGCTGCGCCTGTCGGTGGGGTTCTACCTGGTCGCCGTGTTCTTCGTCATTTTCGACGTCGAGGCGCTGTTTCTGTACGCCTGGGCCATCGCGCTGCGCGAGGCGGGCTGGGCCGGCTATATCGAAGCGCTCGTGTTCATCGCCATCCTGCTCGCCGGGCTGGCCTACATCTGGCGCCTGGGCGCGCTCGACTGGGCCAGACGGCCGGCCCGTCCCGGCCAGAACCGGGCAGCGCCAGCGGCAAACCCCGCGCGGGCGGCGCGCCGATGAGGCGGGTATCGGTGCGGGCCGGGGCGGAAACAGCCATCGATGAGGTACGCGCATGCAATGGTGGATGAGCAAATTCGCACCGGATAACCAGGGCGAGCCGGAAAGCGGCCGGCTCGAACACGTCGCGCGCCGCAACGTCCTGCTGACGCGCTTGCAGGACTTGCTCGCCTGGGGCCGCAAGAATTCCGTCTGGCCGTTCAACTTCGGCCTGTCGTGCTGCTACGTCGAAATGGCGACCAGCTTCACCAGCGCCTACGACATCGCCCGCTTCGGCTCCGAGGTGATCCGCGCCTCGCCGCGCGAAGCCGACCTGATCGTCGTCTCCGGCACGGTGTTCCTGAAAATGGCGCCGGTGCTGCAGCGCCTGTACGACCAGATGATGGAGCCGCGCTGGGTCATCTCGATGGGTTCCTGCGCCAATTCCGGCGGCATGTACGACGTCTACAGCGTGGTGCAGGGGGTCGACAAATTCCTTCCGGTCGACGTCTACGTGCCGGGCTGCCCGCCGCGCCCCGAAGCCTTGCTGGAGGGGCTGATGATGCTGCAAGAGAGCATCGGCAAGGAGCGCCGCCCGCTCAGCTGGGCGGCCGGGCCGCAGGGCGTCGAGCGGCCCGACAAGCCGTCGCAGCGCGACCTCAAGCGCGACGAACGCATGCGCGCCACCACCCTGCGCTCGCCCGACGAGGTCTAGGCTGGCATGCGCGATCCGTTTCCGCCCATCGTCGAAACCCTGCAAGGCCGCTTCGGACCGGCCATCCAGGCGATCCAGGAAACGGCCGACGCGATCCCGACGCTGTGGGTCGCGCGCGAGCAGGCCGGCACGCTGCTGCGCTACCTGAAGCGGGAAATCCCCGAGCCCTACCACTTCCTGTACGACCTGTGCGCGATCGACGAGCGGGTGCGCACCCACCGCGAGGGGCAACCGGCCAGCGACTTCACGGTGGTCTACCACCTGCTGTCCTACGGACGCAACGCCGACATCCGCATCAAAGTCGCGCTGAGCGAGGCCGAGCCGGTCCTGCCCAGCATCACCGGCCTGTGGCCGATGGCCAACTGGTACGAGCGCGAAGCCTGGGACATGTTCGGCGTGCGCTTCGACGGCCACCCTCATCTGCGCCGCATCCTGCTGCCGCCAACGTGGCAGGGCCACGCGCTGCGCAAGGATCATGTCTCGCGCGCCACCGAAATGGAGCCGTTCCGCCTGCCGCCCGAGCGCGAGGAGCTTGAACAGGAGGCGCTGCGCTTCCATCCAGAGGAATGGGGCATGCAGCCGGCCGCCGAGGGCCATGACTACATGTTCCTCAACCTCGGCCCGAACCATCCCAGCGTGCACGGCGTGTTCCGTATCGTGCTCCAGCTCGACGGCGAGTTCATCGTCGACGCCGTGCCCGACATCGGCTTCCACCATCGCGGCGCGGAAAAGCTCGGCGAGCGCCAGACCTGGCACGGCTACATCCCGTACACCGACCGGATCGACTACCTGGGCGGCGTGATGAACAACCTGCCCTACGTGCTGGCGGTGGAGAAGCTGGCCGGCATCGTCGTGCCCGAGCGGGTCGAGGTGATCCGCGTGATGCTCGCCGAACTGTTCCGCATCGCCAGCCACCTGGTGTTCTACGGCACCTTCGCGCAGGACCTGGGCGCGCTCTCGCCGGTGTTTTTCATGTTCACCGACCGCGAGCGCATCTTCGACATCGTCGAGGCCGTGTGCGGCGGGCGCATGCATCCGAGCTGGTTCCGCATTGGCGGCGTGGCGCAGGACCTGCCCAGCGGCTGGGAGCGGCTGGTGCGCGACTTCATCGCCTACCTGCCGGCCCGGCTGGCAGAATACGACCGCATCGCGCTCGGCAACCGCATCCTGCAACAGCGCACTCGCGGCGTCGGCGCCTACGGCGTCGAACAAGCGATCGAATGGGGCGTCACCGGACCCAACCTGCGCGCCTGCGGCTTCGACTGGGACTTCCGCAAGCGCCGGCCCTACTCCGGCTACGAGCGCTTCGCGTTCGACATCCCGACCGGCCAAAACGGCGACTGCTACGACCGCTGCGCGGTGCGGGTCGAGGAAATGCGCCAGAGCCTGCGCATCATCGAGCAATGCGTCGAGCAGATGCCGGCCGGCCCCTACAAGGCCGACCACCCTTTGACGACGCCGCCGCCCAAGGAGGCCACGCTGCGCGACATCGACACCCTGATCCATCACTTCCTCGGCGTCAGCTGGGGGCCGGTGATCCCGCCCGGCGAGGCCCACGTCGGCATTGAGGCGACCAAGGGCAACAACGGCTACTACCTGATCAGCGACGGCGGCACCTCGGCCTACCGGGTGCGTATCCGCACGCCGTCCTTCCCGCACCTGCAAATGATCCCCTGGATCACCCGCGGCGCCACCGTGGCCGACCTGATCGCCAACCTCGGCAGCATCGACTTCGTGATGGCCGACGTCGACCGCTGACCCGCCAGCGTCGCCCGGCACCGGCCGCCCATTCCCGATTGCGCAGCGTGCGTGCGAGCGCGCTTGCCCCTGCGCCAGCGAAAAGCGTAGGGTGGGCGGGGCCGCCGAGGCACCGCCCATCCTACTTTCGCCGAGCTCCAGGCACTGTATAAAACCGCAGTATCCAAGCCTCCCTACAGCGTTCGTCAAGCATTCCCGATAGCCGGGCCGGGCCCGCCGCCCTACTCTTGGGCTTCGTTCCGAACCCGTCCCGGCCCGCAGGGAGCGCCATGTTAAGCCCAGAGGAAACACTAGCGATCGAAGCCGAAATGCCGCGCTACCCGGACCGGCGCGCGGTCTGCATCGACGCGCTGAAGATCGTCCAGCAGCAGCGCGGCTGGGTGTCCGACGAGGCGCTGGCCGACGTCGCCGCCTTTCTGCAACTGCCGCAGGCCGAACTGGAGGGCGTGGCCACCTTCTACAACATGATCTTCCGCCAGCCGACCGGCCAACACGTGATTCTGCTGTGCGACAGCGTCAGCTGCTGGATCATGGGCTACGAGCGCCTGCGCCGGCACTTCGCCGAGCGGCTCGGCATCGCGCCCGGCCAGACCAGCGCCGACGGCCGCTTCACGCTGCTGCCCAACGTCTGCCTGGGCGACTGCGACCACGCGCCGGTGATGATGATCGACAACGCCCACTATCGGGACCTGGACCCGCCGCGCCTCGACGCCATCCTGTCCAGCTATCCGTCCTGAGCGAGCCGCCGATGCCCACCCCGCTCACCGGCAACATCCGCCCCGGAGTCGAACCGGACCTGGCCGGCTACGAGCGGGCGGGCGGCTATCAAGCCTTGCGCAAGAGCCTGAAAATGGCGCCGGCCGAGGTGACCGGCTTGGTGACCGAGGCCAAGCTGCGCGGGCGCGGCGGGGCCGGCTTTCCGACCGGGCAGAAATGGAGCTTCGTGCCGATGGGATCGGACGCGCCGCGCCCGAAATATTTTGTCTGCAACGCCGACGAAATGGAGCCCGGCACATTCAAGGATCGACTGCTGCTCGAGGGCGATCCGCACCAGCTGATCGAGGGCCTGTTCCTGGGCGCCTACGCCATCGAGGCCGAGGTCGGCTACATCTTCCTGCGCTGGGCCTACAAGGTGGCCGCGCGGCGGCTGGAAAAGGCGCTCGCCGAGGCCTACCGGCAAGGCTATCTGGGCCAGAACATCCTCGGCTCCGGCTACAACCTGGAACTGCACCTGCACATCTCGGCCGGACGCTACATCTGCGGCGAGGAAACGGCGCTGCTGAACGCGCTCGAGGGGCGGCGCGCCAATCCGCGCGCCAAGCCACCGCATCCGCAAACGAGCGGCCTGTGGGGCCGGCCGACCATCGTCAACAACGTCGAAACGCTGTGCAACATCCCGCACATCGTCAACCACGGCGCCCAGTGGTTCCGCGACCTGGGGCGCGGCAAGGACGCCGGCACCAAGCTCTATGGCGCGAGCGGCAAGGTGCGCCGGCCGGGCCTGTGGGAACTGCCGATGGGCACCACCGCCGCCGAGATCATCGAAGAGCACGCCGGCGGCATGCGCGCGGGCCACACCTTGCGCGGCGTGCTGCCGGGCGGCGCCTCGACCGAATTCCTGATCGCGTCGCAACTGGACGTGGCGATGGATTTCGACTCGGTGCAGGCGATGGGCAGCCGCCTCGGCACCGGCACCATGATCGTGCTCGACGACCGGACCTGCCCGGTCGGCATGCTGCACAACCTGGCCCATTTCTTCGCCCAGGAGTCGTGCGGCTGGTGCACGCCGTGCTGGTCGGGCCTGGGCTGGGTCGAGCACATCTTGCTGCAACTGGAACAGGGAAAGGGCGAGCTGGACGACCTGGAGCGGCTGGAGGCGCACGCCCGCCTGCTCGGGCCGGGGCGCACGTTTTGCGCGCTGGCGCCGGGCGCGACAGAACCCCTGCACAGCGCCCTCAAGTATTTCCACGACGATTTCGCGCGCCACGCCCATGAGCGGCGCTGTCCCTGGAACTGACCATGCCGACCATCCACATCGATCAACAGGCCTACACCGTCAAGGACGGCGACAACCTGTTGCAGGCGTGCCTGGCGCTGGGGCTGAACCTGCCCTATTTCTGCTGGCATCCGGCGCTCGGCTCGGTCGGCGCCTGCCGCCAGTGCGCCATCAAACAGTTCAAGGACCCGGGCGACGAGCGCGGCAAGATCGTGATGGCCTGCATGACCCCGGTCGCCGACGGCGCCCGGCTGTCGATCAAGGACGCCGAGGCGAGCGCCTTCCGCGCCGAGGTGATCGAGTGGCTGATGATCAACCATCCGCACGATTGCCCGGTCTGCGACGAGGGCGGCGAATGCCATCTGCAAGACATGACGGTGCTGACCGGCCACGTCAAGCGCCATTTCAGCGGCCTCAAACGCACCTTCCGCAACCAGAACCTCGGCCCCTTCGTCAACCACGAAATGAACCGCTGCATCCAGTGCTACCGCTGCGTGCGTTACTACCGCGACTACGCCGGCGGGCACGACCTGGACGCCCAGTCCCTGCGCGGCCAGGTCTATTTCGGCCGCGCGCACGACGGCGCGCTGGAGAGCGAATTCGCCGGCAATCTGGTCGAAGTCTGTCCCACCGGCGTGTTCACCGACAAGACGCTGACCCGCCACTACACCCGCAAGTGGGACTTGCAGAGCGCGCCCTCGGTCTGCGTCCACTGCGGCGTCGGCTGCAACACCCTGCCCGGCGAGCGCTACGGCACGCTGCGCCGCGTGCACAACCGCTACAACGGCCAGGTCAACGGCTACTTCCTGTGCGACCGCGGCCGCTACGGCTATGAATTCGTCAACGGCCCGCGCCGCGTCCTCCGCCCGACGAGCCGGCGCGGCCGCGACGACGCGCCGGAGGCGCCCAACAACATGGAGGTGCTCCACAATCAGGAGGCGATCGACAAGCAACAGGCGCTGGCGCAGCTGGTGGCGATGCTGCCGGGCGAGGCGCGCGTGGTCGGCATCGGTTCGCCGCGCGCCTCGCTGGAGGCGAACTTCGCGCTGCGCACCCTGGTCGGGCGCGAGCGCTTCCATCTGGGCATGAGCGACCAGGAGGCCGGCCTAGTCGCCGCCATGCTCGGCATACTGCGCAGCGGCCCGGCGCGCACGCCGTCTCTGCGCGAGGTCGAACAAGCCGACGCCGTGCTGGTGCTGGGCGAGGACGTCAGCAACACCGCGCCGCTGCTGGCGCTGGCCCTGCGCCAGTCGGCCAAGCAGCAGCCGCGCCGGGAAGTCGCCGGGCTGCGCATCCCCGACTGGGACGCCGGCGACTCTGACCTCGTACAAATCCTCGAAGCCGGGCCGCAGCGCACGCAGGTAGTCGCGGCTGGGATAGCCCTCCTGTTTATGCCAGGTCCCCTTGTAACCGGCCGCGCACGCGTTGCGCGCCAGTATCCCGGTCAGCCGCCACACGATCCAGTCGGCCGCTTCGACGATCCGGTCGGCCGCGGCGTACGCGTGCGGCGCATGCCCGGCAATCTCGAGCGCTTTCGGCAGCAGCCACTCCGACGAGATGCGTCCGCCGTATCGCGGCAGCCAGGGCTCCTTCCGGTCCGCCGCGAGCGACGTCACGCGGTCCGCCTCTGCCTGGGCGCCGTGGTGCTTCCACAGCTTCGGCCAGGCGTGCGGGACCCCGCTGAACTCCTCGAGGCCGCACAGCGGAACCCCATCCGCAGTCGCAGGCAGCACCGTACAGGACGTGAAGTCGATACCGAGGCCGACGATGGTGGCTGAACCGACGCGGGACTCGGCCAGCACGGCTTTCACCGTGCGCTCCACTCCGCCGAGCCAGTCGGCAGGGTTCTGCAGCGCCCAGTCGGGAGGCAGGCGCTCGCCAGTCCCCGGTAACCGCTCATCGATGACGGCGTCCGCGTACGCGTCTACAGCCGTGGCAATGGCCTCGCCCGTCGTGACGTCGACGAGCAGGGCCCGAACGGATTCAGTGCCGAAGTCGAGGCCAATCGAGTACGCGCCCATCTTCGGCTACCTGCGCAGCACCCGACACTCGACATCGAGAACGTCGCACAGCAGCTCCAGCTCGGCGACCCAGTCCCCGTAGACCCCGTGGATGTGATTGCAG
>JACMLV010000635.1 GCA_014379395.1 Burkholderiaceae bacterium | reverse complement strand
GGCGGCCGATTGAGGCGCGCCGCGCGCCGTCGCGGCCGCGCCCGTTGCGCCCGATCAAGCGGGCGCGCCGCCGGCGGCGGGAAAATGAAAAACTTGCCATTAAGAATTAATTGCCACGAGCAAGAAAACCCGCCCACGCCCTGGAATAAGGATCGTTCATGAGCAGCAGTCCAACCCGGCAGGATCTGGCGGCGCCGTCCCGGCCCGACCAGCAGCACGATTTCGCGGTCAAGCTGATGGAATTGCTGGTCATTCCCACCTTCGTGCTCGACGTCGACTGCAAGGTCATCATCTGGAACCGCGCCTGCGAGCGCCTGACCGGGGTCGCGGCGGCCGAGGTGATGGGCACCTCGGACCATTGGCGCAGTTTTTACACCAAGGCGCGCCCGACCCTGGCCGACCTGCTGATGCAGGGCCGCGGCGCGGAAATGCGCCTGCTGTGCGACCGCCAACTGCGGCAAAGCGAGACCGACCACAACCTGTGCGCCGAGAACTGGTGCGACATGCCGCGCTCGGGCCGGCGGCGCTATCTGGGCGTGGACGCCAGCCCGATCTACGACGCCGGCGGCAAGATCATCGCCGCCGTCGAGACGCTGCGCGACATGACGGACGAAAAAAAGACCCAGATCGCGCTCGAGCAGCTGGCCGCGCGCGACGGCCTGACCGGGCTGGCCAACCGGCGCTGCTTCGACAGCACCCTGGCCGACGAATGGCAGCAGGCCCTGCGCCAGCGCCAACCGCTGTCCTTGCTGATGGTCGACGTCGACAACTTCAAGGAATACAACGACACCTACGGCCATCTGGCCGGCGACGAGTGCCTGCGGCGGGTGGCCATGGCGGTGGCGCAGGAAATGCGCGCCAATGACCTGGTGGCGCGTTACGGCGGCGAGGAATTCGCCGTGATCCTGCCCAACCAGTCGCTGCCGGGCGCCGCCATCGTCGCCGAGCGCATCCGCAGCCGGGTCGAGCATCTGCGCCTGCCGCGGCGCCACGGCGCCAACTGCGTGGTGACGGTGAGCATCGGCGCGGCCACCGCCCTGCCCTCGGCGGCGATCCAGCCGGGCCAGCTGCTGGCCACCGCCGACGCCGCGCTGTACCGCGCCAAGCACATGGGACGCAACCGCATCAGCCTGCCAGACGGCGAGCTGCTGTAAAGCCTTATTCGAACGGGTTGGGCACCGTCCTCACATCCGGCGCCGGCAGCGCGGCCGGCAACGCGCGCGCCTCCAGCGCCGCCACCACCTGCGCCAGCAATTGCTGCAACTGGCGCGCATGGACCAGGCCGGCCTGGTCGGCGGTCAGGTCGACGTCGCCGCTCAGCGTGACGCGGTCGACCCGGTTTTCGACGCTCAGATTGCCGATGTGAAGCACATCGCTTTCATTGGCGTAGGGGACGAATGGATGGCGGCTCATGACTGGCTCCTGTCGTAGGTGGCGCCGCCCCGGGGGCGGCTTGGCTTGCGGGCGCGCACGCCCGGCAGCGGCAGCAGCGTTTCCTTTTGCCGCGCCGAGAGCGACGGCAGCAGGTCGATGCCGATCCGGCCCTCCAGCTGCGCGATGCTAATGATCTGATATTGCGCGTCGGCGCGGTTTTCAATGAAGTACGCGGCCCCGGCGCCCTGGCGCGGACTGTAGACCAGCTTATACAGGTGGCTCGGCACGATCACATTGCCGATCCGCGCCAAGCGCGCGCCGACGAACGCCGGGCCGGTCACCACATACAAGTCGCCCTCGCGCTGCGCCATCTTGCGCACCACGGCCTCGATGCCGGCCCAGACGTGGCGGTTGTTCTCGCCATCCTGCGGCACCATGTTCGCCAGGGTGAAACTTTCCTGCTGGCTGCGCCGATCCGGCATGTCGCCGTTGGGCGCCATATGGCCGCGGTCGAAGCCGCTGCGCGCGTAATCGGCCAGCTCGGCGCGCTGATGTTCCGGCAGCTTGCGCTCGGCGTGGAAGGAATTTTCGCGCGACAAGCCCTGCGCGGCGGCCAGATTGGCCGCCGTCAGATGCTCGGCCGACCAGAGCGGCGTGCGGGTCAGGCCGGAATGCATGACGCCGAACACGCCGTAGCACAACTCGCGCGTGGCGGCGTTCAATTTCTGGTTGCGGATCTCGGGCAGGCGGCCATCGACGTAATGGGCGGGACAGTTGCTGGCGAAGGCCAGGTTCGCGGCCAGCAGGCCGCACGCCAGCGTGGCGCCGGCGATCAATTTCTGAAGCATGTGTTTTTCTGTACGACAGGAGGAACGGCCCGGCGTAAAAGCGCGCCCGGGTGGAAGCGCGGCATTCTAACGCAACTGAGTCCGTTACGTCGGCGACGCCCTCAGCTTGGCGCCCTTCGCCGGGCGCCCCCGCTACGCGCCAACCAGATCCGCCGGCCGGTCGATATCCCGCAGCACGCCGGGATCGTCGACCGGACAAAGGATCAACTCCGCCCGATGTCGCTCGAGGATGGCGCGCGCGCCCTGGTCGCCCGTCAGCGCCGCCAACTGTGCGAACCAGACGCCGGAAAATCCCACCGGGTGCCCGCGTCGCCCCTGATATTGACTCGCCGCCAGGCTGGCGCCGGCGCGCAGGCCGGACGCGACCGCGCGATGGCTGGCGCTGGCGATGAAAGGCATGTCGGCCAGGGCGACGATCCAGCCGCCAGCGCCGGCCGTGGCGCGCACGCCGGCGGCCAGGCTATGCCCCATGCCGCCCTCGGCTTCCGGGCAAACAACAATGTCGCAACCGGCTGCAAGCAACAGCGCGGCCAGCTCGTCATGGCCGGGCCGCACGACGGCCACCATGCGCGCGCAGGCCGGCCGCAGATGGTTGGCGGCGGCCACCGCCATAGGCGCGCCGTCGGGCAATCGGTGCAGCAGCTTGTCGCCGCCGAACCGTTTGCCGGCGCCGGCGGCGAGGAGCACGCCGACGATTTCGCGCGTCATTTCCCGCTTCATTTCCCTCGCCTTATGCCGCGACGCAACCGGCCGGCGCCGACGTCCGCTTCGGACGCAGCCCATCCTGGCTCCACGCGCCGTTTCGCACCGCGATCATCTCGGCCAGAATGGCGACCGCGATCTCCGGCGGCGTGCGGCTGCCGATCGGAAGCCCGACCGGCCCGTGCAGACGGTCGACCTCGGCCTGCGACAAGTCGAAATATTCCAGCAGCCGCGCGCGGCGCCGCTCGCTGTTGAGCGTCGAGCCCAGCGCGCCGACATAGAAGGCCGGCGACTTGAGCGCTTCGAGCAGCGCCATGTCGTCCAGCTTCGGGTCGTGGGTCAAGGCGACGACGGCGCTGTGCGGATCGAGGTTCAACGCGACGACGGCGTCGTCCGGCATGCCGGGCAACAGCGTCGCGCCCGGCACGCGCCACTGCTCGGCATACTCGCTGCGCGGATCGCACACCAAGACCTGATAGTCGAGCGCCTGCGCCATCTGCGCGAGATAGCTGGAAATCTGCCCGGCGCCGACGATCAGCAAGCGCCAGGCCGCGCCATGCACCGTGGTCAGCGTGCGGCCGTCCCAGCTCACGGCGTCGCGCGCCGAACCGGCCGAGATCGCGACCTGCGCCTCGCCGACGGTGATGCTGCGGCGCGCCAACTGGCCTTGGCCGATGCGCGTGGACAGTTGCTCCAGCGCGAGCGGATCGGGACGCGGCTCGATCACCAGTTCCATCGTTCCGCCGCAGGGCAGGCCGAAGCTGGCCGCCTCCTCCTGCGTGACGCCGTATTTCAACAGAAACGGCGCGGCCGATTCGAATCGGCCATCGAGCACGCGCTCGATCAGATCGGATTCGACGCAGCCACCGGAAACCGAACCCTGCACCTGTCCATCGGCGCGCAAGGCCATCCAGGACCCGGCCGGGCGCGGCGCCGAACCCCAGGTGCGCGCCACCGTCACGAGAAAGAAGTGCTGTCCGGCGGCGGCCCAGCGGCGCGCCGCGTCGAGCACTTGCCGGTCGGTGCTGTGCACGGCTAGGCCCTCAAGGTGGTGACATCGACCGGCAACTGGCGCACCCGCTTGCCGGTCGCCGCCGCCAGCGCGTTGACCACCG